>JAFGNI010000479.1 GCA_016927095.1 Anaerolineae bacterium
ACCGCCATGGCCTATACCTATCACCGGTGCACGCAGTCGGATGAAGGCCGGCGGACTGCGCTGAAGATCTTCCAGAGTCTGGTCGCCTACACCCACCGCTACGGTATGCCACGCCGGCGTGTTCTCGAGTCTGCGATCGGCCTCGCGCCGCTACTGATCTCACACGACGAGTTTGACGCCCCCCAGCGTGCCCAGCTCAACCAGTTGCTCGGACAGCTTGTAGGACAGACGCTCTATGCAGACAGCCAGAACATCCTGATACCTCCCGTCCGTCGCCTTTTGTTGTGGTTCTTCATGCAACTCATCCTTCGCTTGATCGCGAGCTTCTCGACAAAAGGCACCTCCGCAGCCAACCTGATGGAGTGGCAAAGCGCCTTCGAGAGATACACCGTTGAACAGCGCAGGCCCGTCTATGAAGCCCTGCCCTATCTCGACCATCGATTTGGTTCTCTTGACGAGATCAGGGATCTTCTTCCCGCATTGCGCCGGTTGAAGAGTCAGTTGATGAACCAGGTAATCAACTATGCGTTGTTACCCAGAGGCGTATTGGACCCTGACGCCACCTTGCCCGTTGTCGAGTCTCTCTTCGACCTGGATGATGGTGACAATGGCGAGCATATCGACGCCATCTATGTTTGGTTCGTGTGTATGGAAGCTCTGGAGGCCTCCGCCGTCAAAGAGACGTGGCTTGACGCACAACGACGGTTTGCGCGCCGCACGCTCGAAGAAGGGCGATATGGCTATGGTGTCTATCACACCAATCTGGGAACCTACACCTACTATCCCTTGATGTTCTATGCATCGTTGTACAACCGTCTCCATCCGGATCAGGAAGTCGATCTCATTGCCGATTTCGTTGAAGAAGCCAGGAAAGACAATGACGAATCCCTGCTGCTTCACATCATCGACGGCTTCTCAGATAATCGTTTCCGTCTGACCGACTACCGTGGCCCACTGCGCAGCCTTAGGCATTTCATCAGCGATGATAGAGGCATAGTCCAGGACAGCCTGGTCAACACACTTGGTTACCTGCAGCGGTTCCACCCCAAACAGATCCAGCGCTTTCTGGATGAACACCATGCCCCCCAAGTGCTGCGCAACCGGGTGTTCAAAGAGGGCCCCAGAGAGTCCGAGATGGAGCTTTGTCACTTGGCGATGCCGCGCGGCAATCACTTTGTCAGGGATATGTTGATAGAGATGGAACAGCCCTCCGTTCAGCTGGTGATCAGAGTGCTTGATGAGGCTTTTCACAAAGAGACCTTCTACGATGGCGCACAGCACGTCGTCAAGCAGTTGATCAACCAGATCGGTGGCACTGAGCTGTTCTAGTGGGAGACCTAGCCCAGAGCTGTTACTGATGGAGAGAGGACAACCGAGGAAACGTGCTTAGGGTGATAAGCTTCAATATCTGGGGCCTTCCCTTCTCCCCACAACGGACCGCGCGAATGAAGGGCATTGCTGATCAGCTCATCGACCTCAGTGCGCATGTCGTGAGCCTGCAAGAAGCCTGGCTGGAAACAGACCGCGCCCTACTGATGGCAGAGCTGGAAGACAGTCGGTTGGCGTACAATTGCTACTACCCCTCCGCCTGGCTAGGCAGCGGGCTGATGATCATCTCCCAGTATCCCATTGTGAAAACGGATTTCATGCCCTATCGCCTGAACGGGCGACCACAAGAGATCACAAGGGGCGACTACTACGGTGGCAAAGGCGTGGCGTTCGCGAGACTAGCCACGCCCGACGGTTTGGTCGATGTCTACAACACACATACGATTGCGCAATATGGAACGGACGAGGAGGATGCGTACCTCGCACACCGGATGGCCCAGTTGTATGAGTTCACGGAGTTCATTCACAAGAACTCCGTGGGCTACCCCGTCATCGCCACCGGCGACTACAACGTGCGCCCTGACCAGTTCGGGTACGAACTCATCACGGGTTTGGGTGGGCTGACGGATGTGGTGGCAGCTCTCGACCGAGAGCCCGCGTTCACGTACTCAGCTGACAATGCGTATGTCGGTCCTGATGCTGTGCCGCGACGCATCGACTACGTGCTCGTCCAGGGATTCTCGGCGTGCCAGGCTGAGGTTGTCATGAAACCCACGGACGATTCACACGGGTTCTCTGACCATTTTGGCGTGTTGGCTGAGCTCAAGACGACACAGCTGCCCCCAGCAGAGATCCCGGCGAATACCGCCAAACCGCTCCTCGCAAGGTTGCTTCGGATCCTCAATGCGGGCTTGGAGACCGCAGAGGATAAGAGATCAGTCCACTGGGGATTTACAGGACTAGGGGCTATCTCCTTCGTGGGCGCACAAGCCTTGGCATCGAAGATACAGACACGGCGGGAGTTTCTGAAGTCCGTTGTACACATAGGCGGAGCAGCCGTTACCTTGAGCTACCTTCTTGCCAACGGTTGGCTCTCTGCAATCGTATTGCCGGATGAGATCCAGGATCTAGCCCGCATTCAGGAAGAGGTCCAACGCCAATACGATGCGCTGGCACCGCAGGCAGGAGGCGACTGGCTGATGAACGCTTTCCAACAGCAGGTAGATGTAGAGACCATCTACTACAAAGAGCCGGCTGGTGGCTACGAAGAAGCCACAATCGCACCGGGTCGAATCAGGATCCTTAACTGGAATATCGAGAGAGGCTATGACCCTCAGGCGATCTCTGACTACATCAAGGCCCGGAAACCCGACATTGTCTGCTTGCAGGAGCTAGACTGGAACAACAAGAGAACCGACTACGTTGACGTGCTGCAGGTTATCGCCGACCAGACCGGGCTTCTCGGTCTGTTTGCCACCGAGTTCATCGAGATCGACACGCCAGATCGCAGACCTCGCGATGCCGGGGGCGGGGTACACGGCAATGCCATCCTCACCCGCTACAAGCCTCTCGATGTGACCCGGGTTGAGCTGCCGATCACCTTTGACTGGCAGGATCCGCCATCAGACCGCAGGGCTATCGCACGACGTGAGAAGCGAGTCGGCGGTCGCATCGCGATATGCGCGCAGTTTGCGCTTGGCGATCGACACCTACTCGTCTCTTCGGCGCATCTCGAGGACAAAGCCGGTGGCGTAGAAGGCCGTTTCCGCCAGTTTTCCTATCTGGTCAACCTCATCGAGCAGAGAACCCAAGAAGGTGACATCTCGGTGATCGCAGGGGACCTCAACACGCTTCAGAACTGGTTGACGGGGCTTATAGGGTACGAGGACGCTTCGCGCTCGCTTGGAAAGCCCTGGCATCGCCCGGAATGTCAGTGGTGGAAAGAAACACTGCTGCCCGACACAGGCTATACAGACCCGTTTTCGTGTTCCGACTGGACCATCGCACACGATCCGGTGTATCGAGAGAAGCTCGACTGGATTCTCTGTCGTGGCGCCGAGATCACTGCCGGTCACATCGGGGGGTTCAACACATCGGATCACCGGCCGCTGGAGGCATTTTTAGAGATCGCCTGAACCCTTCACCAGACGCAATATACCACCACCTCGCCGGACTGGGCCTGGATTCCAGGAGATCGCTCTGGTCTGATACGATAACGGCCCGGCTGAGAAGCCAGGCCGTTATCGTATCGGTAGCTATGCTGCAGAGTGCCCACCCGGTTACGGGCGTGCCCCCAGCGTTAGCGGGACGGTGATGGTTTCACCGTCACGGATGACGGTCAAGTTGATCGTCTGCCCCACTGCGGCCTCAAGGACCAGATAGCCGTTCAAGTCCGCAAAGGTGTCGATCGAGCGACCGTCAATCGCGGTGATGAGGTCACCCCCACGCCCGGTCTCCGGATTGGCAGCCACCAACCCAGCATCCGCTGCAGGGCTACCAGGCGTCACACTGATGACGTAGGCGCCGCGCGTCTGTGGGATATCGTAGAGCTCCATATCGCTCAACGTCAGCTCACCATCGAAGCTCACGCCCATATAGGGATAGGCGACCTCACCATCCTCGATCAAGCTCGGGATGACGCGCTTGACGACATTCACCGGGATCGAGAAACCGACGCCTGAGTTCGTGCCCGTCGTGCTGGCGATCGCAGCGTTGACACCGATCACCTCACCCTCCAGGTTCAGCAGTGGGCCACCTGAGTTACCAGGATTGATGGGCGCGTCGGTCTGGATCACCTGCGGCAGCGAATAGGTGCTGCCCGTGGTCGTCATTCTCTGAGAGGGCAGGCTCCGGTCCAGCCCACTGATAATGCCCAGGGACATTGAGCTCTGCTCACCAAAGGGGTTGCCGATGGCGATGGCGAACTCGCCGACCTGAACACTGTCGCTATCACCCAACGGCAAGGGTGCCACGCCCGCCGGCAAGCTCTCCACCTGCAGTACGGCGAGATCGCTGTCGGGATCAGCGCCGATCAGCTCGGCCTCCATACGGTCACCATTCGGGAAGACAATCTCATAGCTTCCCCCAGCTTCCACAACGTGAGCGTTGGTAACGATCTTGCCATCGGCGCTATAGACCCAACCGGTGCCGCTGCCGCCCGTCATGCTGAATCCCGAGCCACCCGACGTCACCAAGATGTAGACAACGGACGGATTCGCCTGGCGGTAGAGGGATGTCAGGGCATCTTCAAGCGCCTCCCCCTCCCCAACCTGTGCCGCCGCCACCGCGGGCGTTGAAGCCACCTCGCTCTCAACGGCTGCTTCCTTAGGCCGCTCCAGTGTCGATACGAGATCCCTGGATATGGTCTGGACCACGCCTTCGTTTGCCGTTAACGTCTCGCTGGCCGGCGCAAGGGCTGGCGCACACGCTGTCGTCGCCAGCACAATCGCAGCTGCCAATGCCACAAACTTACTCATCGTTTTGCCTTTCATCGTATTATCTCTCTTTCCGTTCCGCGCTGTATCTTGGGACCCACATGCGATATCGCCCGTTCTGACCAGCGTCGGGACCAAGTTCTGTTCACATAGTCTAGACTACCTGACAACCGTTAGAATTACCTTTGTCTTTGCTGAGAATACGTTGAGAGTTGCTGCTTCCCCCATCTCAGCATCGCGCTATAGGTCGTTGCGGACAAAGTCTGCAGCCAGCTCGTGGCGGGCCTGGGCGTGTGCGACAAGGTCCTCCACCGCCCGCTCAAAGGCGCTCAGCGCGGCATCTCCCTCACGGGTCACGTAGGGTTCGATTAACGCAGCAAGTTGCCGGTAAGTAGTCGCCATCTTGGCCGGCTCGAAGACGCCGTTGATCACGGCATCCACATGCGCGACGTATCGGGCTCGGTAGACATCATCGTCCATCAGAAAACGGATCAGAGGCCAGTCTGCATCGACCCCTTCCAGGTCTATAGAGAGCCCGCCTCTGTCCCACCCGCCCACGCCGTCAGAGAGCGCCATGTTGTTGTCCCAGGGGATCCAGACAAGCTGGTCGGTGGTTGGATCATGATAAAGGTAGTAGTTGTGGCTCATGCTTCCGTAGGTGTCCCAGTTCTGAACGACAGTGTTGACAGCCAGCCAGTTCAGGAACCTATCGACATCGAAGACGGCCTCCAGTCCGCTGCGCCACGCCCCGGGATCGGTCGTCCGGATCTCGGCGTGGAGCGCGTCGAAGAGTGCAAGGATGTCGCTCCAATCCGCTTCCGCTTCGTTGGTCTGCTTGTCGAAAGCCTCCTCACTGAAGGAGCCTGCAGCGAAGGTGGCGCCCGGACCGGAGGGCTTGTAGACGTTGCCGTCGCCCGCTTCGAACTGGGTCTCGACCACGGTGTCATCGACCACCTCGACCATCGTATAGAGACCAAAGTAGACCGGGCCCTCGCCATAGTCGACGTAGATCTCGTAGAACGCGGTCTGCGCAGCAGGCACACCAGCCTCGCGGAAGACGTCGGCGGTGACCTTCTCCCGCAGGTACGACGGATCGCTCCAGTTGTTGCTCAGCGTAACCTGCTTAAAACCGTAGAAGCGCTGGTCATCGGTCTCGGGATGATCATCTTCAAACTGATCGAAGTCCAAGCGCAT
>JAFGNI010000480.1 GCA_016927095.1 Anaerolineae bacterium
AGCAACTGCGCGCTGGGCCACGGCTACCGGATCAGCGACCGGCCCTTCCCCTACCGGTACCTGCCCATAGACGAGGCGCACCCCTCCGACGTTGAGGACGCCTACTCCTACTCCAAGTTGGTCGGCGAGGAACTGCTCGCTAGCTATACCCGGGCCTATGGGATGCGCACCCATATGGTCCGCGCCGCTGGGATCTGCAATGAGGAGCGGCGCCGCGCAATGGCGGCGAATGCCAAGCCCGTCACGGCGTGGAACGAGTGGCTCTGGTGCTGGATCGGCAGCGAGGACGTCGCCTCGGCCCATCGCCTCTTGATGGAGAAGGCGGATGAGATTCAGCCCCACGGCGTCTACTTCTGCAACGGAGACGACTCCACGGCCCTGGAGCCTTCGCGCGAGCTCGTCGAGACCCACCGTCCAGATCTCCTACCCCTCGTCCGCGACCTTGAGGGCCATGCCTCCTTTCTATCCAACCAGCGGCTCCGCGATGTGGTCGGATGGGAGCCCAAGACCAGCTGGCGGCAGTACTTGTAGGGAGAGGAAAGGGTCACGATTACCACGTCACGATTCACCATTCACCCTTCATGTCCTCACACCAAGGTTGAGCTCCAAGCCGGCTTGTGAGCACAGACGAATCGTGAATGGTGAATCGTGCGTGACAAGGGAGGTCATCGATGACCGAGGCACCGAAGACCGAGCAAGCGTGGCACCGCACCTTTGCGGCCAAATGCTTCAACTTGACGTGGGATCTGCTGGACAAGGCAGAGCGTACGCGGGAGGAGGAGGACCGGATGGTGCACGCAGCCCACGCGTCGCGCTACCACTGGGGCGAGATCGGCACCCCCTTGGAGTTCGAGCGCGGAGAGTGGCAGATCTGCCGCGTCTATGCCGTGTTAGGTCGTGCGGAGCTGGCGTTATTCCACGCCAGGCGCTGTCTGGAGATCTGCGAGGCCAATGGCATCGGCGACTTCGACATCGCTTTCGCCCACGAGGCGCTGGCCCGGGCCTATGCTGTGGCGGGCGATCGGGAGGCGAGTACATCTCACGTCGCGATCGCGACACAGGCTGCCGACCAGATCTCCGGACCTGACGACCGCACCTATTTCCTAAGCGAGTTGGCGACCGTCAGCGACATGCTCCGGTCACCGTCGTAGGCTTCCTTTGTACGAGCGGCGCCACCGCGGGACAATCGCTTTGGGACCTTCCGGGAACGTAGAACATGGGCAATCTGTGGCGAGCTGTATGATTCCACAGCTTCTGCCCGCACTCGTGCTCAGTGAAGTTGGTTCGTAGTAACCGCTTTAGCGGTTGCGCGACTGAAGAAGGAGAGCTATGTCCACCAAGATTGGCATCATCATCTGCGACCGCTACCGCCGCTGTGCCGGCGGCAAGTGCCTGCGCGCCCTCAAGAACCGTGAGGGTGCCTTCAGCATCTATCCGGCGACCGAGAACCTTGAGCTCGTCGGCTACACCACATGCGACGGCTGTCCCGGCGGCAACATCGAGTACGCCGGCGACGAGATGGTCAGGAATGGCGCCACCGTCATCCACCTCGCCACCGGGCTGGTCGTCGGCTACCCGCCCTGTCCCTACATCGAGAACTTCAAGTCTTTTCTTGAAGCCCGTTACGATGTTAAGGTCGTCATCGGCACCCATCCGATTCCGACCAAGTATCTGAACATGCACCAACGATTGGGCACTTGGGACGATCCCGCCTGGGACGCCATTATAGCGCCAACGATGGCAGACGAGGCCACCCGCGACGCCTACAACTGATAACGCGCATCGAACTCCTCTCGCGTCATACCGAAGAGGACCTCGTCCCAGTATCGTCCATCGGTATAGGCGTTGCGCCGCAGGCGTCCTTCCTCGACGAAGCCCAGCCTGCGGTGCATCTCGATGGAGGCTGTATTGCTCGAGATCGTCACCGAGTTTGCTTTCTGACAGCGCAACTCGTGAAAGCCATAGCGCAGCAGGATCCGCACGGCCTCCCCGGCATAGCCCTGCCTTTGGTACTCCCGGTAGACCCTGACCGCAAAGGAAAACGTGCCCGCCGGGCTTTGCCAATCCCGTAGGTTGGCCCACCCCACAGGCTCCCCTACAAACGTCTCGATCACGAATCGCAACACATTGGGATGGTCCTCTGTAGCATCTCGTGCAATCCAAGCCCGCAGCTGCTCTCGCGACCTCGGGGCATCGATCCCTGCTTCCAACACCCGGATCGCTTCGCTGTCCCACTGCGCGGACCACAGATGTTCCGCGTCGCTAGGTTCCCACGCCCGCAGGCGCACCTTGTCGCCCTGCCAGTAGCAGGACCCATGTGTGGCTTGAGTTTTCATCCATCCCCCCAATCTATGCAAGATACAACAGACCCAAGGCCATCAACGTCATGCCTTGCCGCAGCACCACCCTACGGTACCATGCCGCTATGTTCCGACGATGCTGGCTGCCGGCCCTGGCAGCCCTAGTGGTGCTTTCTGGCTGCGATGCAAACCAAGCAACGACGACACCGGCGCCCGAGCGTACACCCATCACGGCACCGCAGGCAGAATCCGTCGCGCCGGACCAGGGCGCCGAGGC
>JAFGNI010000481.1 GCA_016927095.1 Anaerolineae bacterium
GCGGGCGGTATCATGTGCCCACCGTCGCGCTTGAGCTGCGTTTGATCACGGAGCTCTACCGCAACCGCCCCGACCGTTACGGCCCGCTGATCGCGCACCTGCGGTCGCGTGGCTGTGACCTAGACTTCATCCGCCGGGGCATCGCGATGGGGCAGTTACCCGAGGCCCTTCGGCAAGATGTCCTCGACCAGCTCAAGGGCGCCCCGGCCCAGGCTGTGGCCTACCAGGGGCACGGGCATCCCAAGACGTCCTGAGACTCAAAGAGCAGACAATCTTTCTTCGCGGAGATCGCGTGGTCCTGCGACCGCTGACTGAGCAGGACTGGGACCTCCTCCTGCGATGGAACAGCGATCCCGAAGTGCTCTACGATGCCGAGGATGACGATGTGAGCGCCTACACGCTCGAGGAGATCCAGGGTATCTACCGTGGCGTTTCACAGACGGCTTTCTGCTTCGTCATTGAGGCTGGCGGCACACCCATCGGTGAGTGTTGGTTACAACAGATGAACCTCGCCCGCCTCGTCCTGTAGGTAGATCAACTCGTCTGGCCTGTGCGTCCACAGGTAGATGTGAATACCGCTGCCCGCATCGTGCGTCACGGGACGCGCCTGACCGGGGGCGTCGCGCGGTCCAACCCAAACGTTCAGCACGCCGTCCAGGGGCGCCAGAAAAGAGATGTACTGCCCATCCGGGCTCAACTGCACCGAGGTGCGGTCGGGATTGTCAAAGAAGACCCTCCGCGGAATCAGCGGCACTTCGCACATCGTCGTCCCTCCTTGGGCTAGAATGGCATCTTGCGACCTGACACGGCTTCCATCATAACATGGAATCCAGCATGGGATCCACGAGTAACTGGGGCGGAACCTTCCGGGAAGCGCCAAACTAGCCGCAGGTTAGCCGCTTCCCGGAAGGTGTCCTAGTGCTCAATGCGATTGCGGCGGATCCACTCCTCCCGCAACTGACACATGAACCGCTGCGCTGGTCCCACCTCACGGCACCAGCCGCAGCTTGTGGACCGTCGCGACCCCAACGTCCTCCCGGGTGTACAGCATCGGGTGGTAGGCGCCCTCGAACCACGCGTCGATCTGATCGGCGTAGTGCGGGCTGCCCAGCCTGCCGGACTGTCCCGGCAGCAGCACGCTTCTGGACCTGCGCAGGTCGCGAAGGTCCACGATCATCCGGTAGACAGGGCCGACGACGTGTTGGCCCTCGACACTGTCGCGCCCGCTGCCGGTGGCCCAGACGGTGCCGCCGTCACCGCCCAAGGGATAGGGGCCGCGATTGAGGACACGATCCAGGGGAGAGACGGCACCGAGCCGGTGGTGGAGGGTGAGCGTGTGAAGCTTGCCCCACGACCAAGCCTGCATCTCCCCACCGAGTTCATCGCGCAGGAAGCTGATGGTCCGGCGCAGCGCTTCGCGCGTGCAGGCGTCACGCCCTTCGCATCCCTCGAACCAGAATCCATCGGGCTCCTGCAGGACGCGTTCCAGCCACTCCCAACTCCGCTCACCGAACATGCTCCCGCCCTGCAGGCCCGGCGTCGGGCCTTTGCCCGCGACGCGAACCGCGAGGTCGCCTATGCGCGGCGCCAGCAGGAGACGGATCATCTCGCGGACGAAGACCTCGTAGATCGCCGCCGCCGGACTCCCGGCAGACAGCGTGCCGTCCCAACCGCGCATCAGCCTCACCACCGCGTCCATTTCTGGGTCCTTGCCGTCCACCGGCAGCGATCCCAGGAACCGTGCCATATTGCGGGCGTGGGGTGACAGCTGGTCCACATGTATGCGCTCGACGTCCGCTAGACCGGCCTGGCTCTGCGCCGTGATCAACTCAACGATACGTTGGGCCCGGTCGCCGATGCAGTAGTCGTTGCCCAACCAGTGCGGGTAGCTATCATTGACGACGCGGTTGTTGGCATTCACCACATAACCGGTCGGGGGATTGAGCACGTGGGGGAGCTCGTCAAAGGGGATGTACCGCTCCCATTCATAGGCACCGTCCCAACCGGGAACGGGCACGCGACCGTCGCCCTTGGCGCGGATGGGTATCTTGCCGGGTAGGCTGTAGGCTACGTTGCCCTGCGTGTCGGCGTAGGTCACATTCTGAATCGGCGCCGACCAAAGACGCAGCGCCTCCCGGAAGTCGTTACAGTCCGTTGCATGGTTCATCCGGTAGAGCGCCCACATCAGCGCGTCGGGTTCCAAGGAGGTCCAGCGCAGCGCCAGCGGTGCGTCCCCGGCAAGGTCACCTGCCAGGCTGTTGATCACGGGACCGTGGCGTGTCACGATCACCTCTTCGGTGACGGTCTCACCGCCCCTGACGCGTATCTCCTCGTGGACGACCTCCGCCTCCTCCCACGCGCCGCGATACACGACCTGCACGCGCCCGTCATCGGTGCGGCGGAGACGCTCAATGTAGAGGTCCTGGACATCAGAGAAGCCATTGGTGAAACCCCAGGCCACGTGTCCGTTGTGCCCGCTCACAATGCCCGGCACGCCCGGGAAGGTGATGCCGGTCAGGTTGACGTCGCCGGCGACGAGATGGTTCTCATACCAGATGGCGGGCAGCTCCAGGCCCAGATGCATGTCGTTGGCCAGCAAGGGCGCGCCCGTCGCCGAGCGCTCGGGACCGATGGCCCAGCAGTTGCTCCCCACCCCGTCCAGCGCCGAGGGACCCGTGAAGGGACGCGCGGCATCGGCCCGGCTCAGTGCTGTATCCCCGGCACTCCTGCCACCCGCGCACCCCGCGTCGATGTCCTGCGGGATGATGAAGGGGCAGCGATCCAGGTTGTCTGGCTCCAGCTCAGCCGCACGCTCGGCACCGATGCGGTCGATGAGGCGCTGCCGCAGCAATTCGGCCTCCCAGTTGACCGACAGGCTCCAGGACATCATCTTGCCCCAGGAGATCGAGTCCACCGGCTCCCAGGGCTCCGGACGATACCGCAGGAGCAGGAACTCGAGGGGCAGCCTTTCCTCCGCGATGCCAGCGTTCACACCGGCAGCGTAGGCCTCAAGCAATGAGCGCATCTCCGCCGGCAACGCCGCGGCCTCCTGCTCAGCGACGTGCCGCATCCGCAGCGTGCGGAGCCAGCGGTCGGCCTGTAGGGCTCTGTCCCCGAGCACCTCGGCGAGCCGCCCTGCCACCAACCGCCGGTTAAAATCCATCTGCCAGAGGCGGTCCTGGGCGTGGACGAAGCCCTGAGCGAAGAAGAGGTCGCGCTCTGTCGCGGCGTAGATGTGGGGAACGCCCCAGCGATCGCGAAGCACGTCAACGGGCTTCTCTAGTCCGTTGACGTGCCGCTCGCCATCGACAGTGGGCAGCCGGCGACGGCTAAACCAGGTCATGCTGAGACGGGCGATATAGCCCACCAACGATTGCCACCATACCAAAGAGGATACTCCTTCCGGGTTTTGGCGTCGGATCGTACCAGAAGAACTACGGGTATCCGACTGCCCCGCGTCACTCCGAGGCGGCCCTTGCCGCCCAGATCTCCAGGAATGCCTCGACCGCAGCGGCGGAGTTGTCTGCCGCGAGCGCCAAGAACGTGCCCACTTCGTTGGCGCCGGATCCCCCACCTGCAAGGTCAGAAACCGATCGAAAGGCGATGTAGGGTACATCGTTGGCATAGGCCACGTGTGCCATGGCGGCGGTCTCCATGTCGGCGGCTTCCGCTTCGAAGGTAGCCCAGACCCAGGCCCGGTAGGCAGCGTTGTCCACGAAGGTGGGGCCACTGACGCCGTTACCACCGACGATCAGTGCCGGCTGCCTGCTGAGGCAGATGTTGCCAGATGTACAGCGGCTAAGCTCTACCGCACCGGCGACCTTGGCCGCCAGATCAAGCATCTCGTCGTCCGCCTCGAACCAGAACATCTCCTTGTCCGGGTGTGGCGTCTGCCCGCCTTGGGCAACCGCAACCGGCTGGGGGAACATCATCCCGAAGTTGCCGTGCGGTGCCTGATACCTCCCCGTATCCCATCCATCCACCGTCTCGCGAGCGAACAGCTGCTCCTGATACTGCGCCCATCGCTCCGGAACCACAACATCACCGATGGTGCAGTCGGGGTTGATGCCCCCCGCGATGCCCGAGTAGACGATGGCCAAGACGTTGAAGTGATCGAGAAGCGCCTGCGTCGTCATGGCAGCATTCACCATGCTCACACCGCTTGTGACAAAGACAACATCGGCGCCGGCGAGCTGCCCCGTGTAGTAGGTGCGACCATGGATGTTGTACTGTGCTGTGATCTGCGCCCTATCACGGAGCGCCTTGGACTCCGGCGGAAAGGCAGACATAACAGCGATGCGGGCGACAGGATCAATGGGCGAACGTTGCACCCTCTCTGGCGCCGCGCATCCCGCTGGAAAGAGCAGCCACACCAGACAGGCAATGAGTATGGAAACTCGCTTCACAGTTGGCCCTCCGGTCGTAGGATTCGCGCCCAAGAACGGCTACGCGAAGCAATGCGTCCGTGATCCGTCTGTGATACCACTTGGCGCTATTTGGCAGTACCGTGCAAGGCGTAGGCCAGGATGTCACCGACGCCATAGAAGATCACCGTCGGGTCCGCCTTGCGGAGAGCAGACGTGTGATTGTAGCCCCACGTGACGGCACCGGCAGCGACACCGGCGGTCCGGGCAGCCTCGATGTCGCGAATCTCGTCGCCGACGTAGAGCGTGTGCGCAGCGGCGACACCACAGCGGCTCATCACATGGCGGAGCTTGGCTGCCTTACCCAACCACGAGACGCCGCACTCGAAAGCGTCGATGAGAGCCGCCAGCTCCTCGCCCACAACCGCGCGGACATTGGCCTCGGCGTTGGAGCTCACGATAGCGAGCAAGATGTTGTGATCCCAAAGGGCCCGGAGCATCTCAGGAACGCCGTCGAAGAGCGGGATGCGGTCGATATCGGCAGCCATCCGTCGGCGCACGTCCGCGCCGACAGCAGGGACCCGCCACATCGGGATGCCAAAGCGGCGAGAGACCTGGGTGGGACTGAGCCCGCGGAGCAGATGGACCTCCTCAGTGGTGGGTTGGGGAAACCCGTGGGCGTCGGCCACATCGTTGAGAATACTGAGCAACCAGGGAACCGAGTCTGCCAAGGTGCCATCGAAGTCAAAGATGGCCAGGCGTATGGCTGCGTCAGTCGACTTCGCCATCAGTCCACCACCTGCCGGAAGGCGAACCAGACGGTCACAGCGCCCGCAGCGACGAGCGCCGCAGAGCTGAGAAAGGTAGCGCGGTAGCCCACGCCCGCCGCCAACACCCCACCGGCGGAGGACATCGCCATCGTGCCAAGGCCACTGAAAAGGTTAGCCACCGCCGCCGAAGCGGGACGCCAGACCTCATCGACCGACTCCTGGATCACAAGGCTCCAGACCGACCGGGCGGCGGCACCCAGGACGCTGATGCCGACGAAGGCCAGCGAGGCCAAGCCCCAGTTCGCGCCTACACCCAGGAGTGCGATGCTGGCCGCGGTGCCGGCAGCGCCTGCGGTGATCATCTTGACGCGCCCGTAGCGGGCCACCAGTGCTGGGGTCACCAGGGGCGCGGGGATGGTGAGCAAGCTGGAGAGCGCGATGATGCCGCCGATTTGCGCGGTGGGAATGGCCCATCGGGCGTCGGCATAGACGCTGAAGAAGGTCCGCGCGGTGAACTCGCCGCCGACACGGAGGAAGCAGACCACCGCGATCGAGACCAGAATGCCCAGAGGTGCCCCACGCGAGAGCGCGGCGAGCCGCGCCCACGCCGGCTGAGAAAGGGCCGGCGCCTCGGGGACGGTGTCTGCTTGCGGGCTGACGCCCTGGGGCTGCTCGGATGGACCATCGCGCGGGAGGGTCCAGAGCGACCAGATCACGGGAGCGTAGATCACCGCCCCCAGGGCCAGGGTCAGGCCATAGGCACGGGGCTGTGTCACGGAACTGAGCGACGTCTCCCCATTCGCCCGCACGAAAAGCCCGGGGAGAAACCCACCCAGCATTGACCCGAAGAAGCCTCCCAACGGACGGAGAGAGATGACCAACGCGAAGGCCAGGGGACGCTCCACCTCGGACGTCACGGCAGTGAGGTA
>JAFGNI010000482.1 GCA_016927095.1 Anaerolineae bacterium
CGGTTCTGCTATTCCTGGGCATGCTTGTTATTCTGGCGGCATTGGGCTACGCATTCTTCGGCTTGCGGGCCGTCGTGTGGGCGGTGACTGCCGCGATTCCCATTCTGCTGATCGGACAGCGCGTGTCACCGCAGTTGATGCTCAGGCTCTACGGCGCACGTGCGATCCCGGCGCAGGGGGCACCGACGCTCTACCGGCTCGTGCAGTCGTTGTCCGACCGTGCCGATCTCCCGCGCCCGCCCCAGCTCTACTATATCCCAAGCCCGATGATGAACGCTTTCTCCGTGGGTAGCCGGCAGGACGCAGCGCTGGGGATCACCGATGGGATGCTGCGGAACCTAAGCCAGCGAGAACTGGTTGGCGTGCTGGCCCACGAGATCGCCCACATCCGCGACAATGACATGCGCGTGATGGGATTTGCCGACATGATCAGCCGGATCACAGGCTTCCTCGCCCGGATGGGGCAGCTGTTGCTCTTCTCTAATCTGCCGATGTTGATGATGGGCCGCCCCACCTTCTCCTGGGCAGGTGTGCTGCTGTTGATCGTGGCACCGACGCTGACAGGTATGCTACAGCTTGCGCTCTCGCGGACGCGGGAGTTCCAGGCCGACCTCACCGCGGCGCGCTTGACGGGAGACCCGGAAGGGCTTGCCAGCGCGCTGCGCAAGTTGGAGCACAATCAGGCGGGGCTTTTGGGACGGATCCTGCTGCCGAACTACCGGAGGCCCAATCCCTCGCTCTTCCGCACCCACCCCCACACCGATGAGCGGATCGAGCGACTGCTATCCCTGCGCGAGCCATCGCGACCGCGCATCACAGAAGAGATCCGCGGTGAGGTGGAGTTGCCGAACAACCTACCCCAGCCGCGCCGCGACCCGCGATGGTATGTGACGGGCGTCTGGCGGTGAGCAAAACCGGAGGCCACCTGGCTATCAGGTGGCCTCCGGTCCTTACACCGTTCACAGAAGCAGACTACGACCGCTGCGACAACACCTCAGCCTCGTACGCCTTGATCTCGTCCATATAGGCGATGCCAACGGGCACACCCTGCTGCATGCAGTAGGCATCCCAGACGGCGCCGAAGGGCATCCCCTTGAGTTCCTCGAGCATCGCCAGCCGCTGCGTGAAGTTGCCGGCGACCTCGAGCTCGCGCATCATCTTGATGGGCTCCAGGAAGGCCAGCAACAGCGCGCGCAGCGCGTTGCGTGTGCCGATCACCCAGGCTGCGATACGGTTGATGCTGGCGTCGAAGTAGTCCAGGCCGATGTGGGTGCGCTCGAGGAAGTCCCCACGAACCAGCTCCTGCATCAAGCGGCTCAGATCGTCCGAGAGGATGACGACGTGATCGCTGTCCCAACGAACCCCCCGGCTCACGTGCAGCAGGATCTCATCGATGAAGAGGAAAGCAGCCGAGATCTTGTCGTAGATATTCTCCGTGGGGTGGAAGTGCCCCATGTCCAGCGCGAGCAGCTTGTTGCGGGTGGCTGCATAGCCCAAGTAGAACTCGTGGGAGCCGGTCACGTAGCTCTCCGATCCGATGCCGAAGAGCTTGGATTCGACGGCGTCCAGGTTGTACTGCGGGTCGATGTCCTCCTCAAAGATCTCGTCCAAGGCATCGCGCAAGAGGATGCGCGGCTGGAGCCGGTCCACCGGCAGATCCTTGTAGCCGTCGGGAATCCAGATGTTGGTCACCGCCGGCGTACCCAGGGCCTTCCCCATCGCTTCGCCGATCTTGCGACAGGCGATGCAGTGGTCGATCCAGAACTTGCGCACGCCCTCATCGTAGCTCGACAGGGTGAACCCGTCGTCGGCTAGCGGGTGCGCAAAGAGGGTCGGATTGAAGTCCAGACCGTGGTCGTTCGCCTTCGCCCACTCGATCCAGGCCGCAAAGTGCTCCGGTTGGAGCTGATCGCGGGGCACGGCAACGCCGCCCGTTTCGGCGTAGGAGGCGTGCAGGTTCAGCCGGTGGGTGCCGGGAATGAGACTGTAAGCCTTGTCCAGATCCATCCGCAGCTCGTCGGCTGTGCGCGCCTTGCCGGGGTAGTTGCCGGTCACAGCCAGACCACCGCCAATGTCGTCCGCGCCGCCTTCAAAGCCGGCAACGTCGTCACCCTGCCAGCAGTGGAGACTGATCGGCACCGACGCCAGCTTCTTCAGCGCCGCGTCGGTGTCGACACCGATCTGCGCGTAACGGGCCTTCGCCATCACATACATGGATTCAACGTGTTTATCGGTCAGATGCGCCATGATCCCTCCTCAGGTAGGGGAGTGGTGGTTGGTATTGTCTACAAAGGTACGCTCACTATAGTCCAGCCCCACGGTAATGCCAAGCCGGACGCAGCCATAGCGCACGGTGGCCGCCTGCGTCCCTCAGTCGGCCTCAAGCACGATCGAGAACGTCTCGGCGATCTGGCGGTGGAGCTCCGGCACGCTATCCGTGCCAACGGCGCGCACGCGAAGGATGTAGAGCCAGGCGCTGGGGTCTTGGATGACCCAAGCCAGAGCAGGCCCGCCCTCGGGCCCGGGCCACTGCTCCGGGAACTGGAAAGCCGGGTGGCCCTGCCACGCCGTCTCCACGACCTCCACCGGCTGGGGAAAGGCGCTGAAGCGCTCATCACTGGTATAGGTTGCTTCCAGCGCGACCACCGCGCTGTTGAGCAGGAGCGCCTCCGCGGGCCCGGGGGCCCACCACAGCGCCACCTCCCCCTCCCCGTACTGCCAGGCCCTGCCACCGGCGGTCTGATCTCCCACGGCGACGACTTCCAGGAAATCCACGGGCACCCGCAGGTTCACACCAGAAGGCAGCGTGCCGGTCAGGCTGCGATAGGTCACCGGGGCGACCTCGAAGAAACGCGCCGGCATCCCCTCTACCGGCAACTGCGTCTCTGCGTGAACGATCAGCCACCAATAGCCCCCAAGGGGCTCTAGCGGCAGCTGGAGGACCTCCGGCGACCGGTACCGGTCCCCCTCCCGCTCCGAGAGCTCAAAGATCGCATAGACCGCAGCGGCGGGGTCCATCACAGTTGCAGACAGGCGCGCGCCGGCGGACACGCCAGGAGGCGGGACAAAGACCGCCTCGATGGCGACCGGCTCCAGGGGCGAGACAACGTCGGGCACGAGCGCCTTGACTTGAGCCGGAGGAATCGGCGTCGCCGTGGGCGTAGGAGTCGGCGTCCAAGTGGGCAGCGGGGTCGGAGACGGCCCCGACGTCGGCGTTGCCGTGACCTCCACGCGCACAACCTGCGGCGCCGGCGTGGCACATGCGCCCAGGGAGATGACCAATACAATGATCAGCACAATCGAGAGTCTATAGGTCGATGCATCGCACATAGGCGCAGTCTAGCAGTAGTCCCACGGGCACGCAAGCCCCCAAGGTTTGACTAGAGGGTGCTTTCCGCTACAATGCCTGCGTCCCAGCGTGTGACCGTCCCCCATCTGTCCTGCGGCCCACACGAGACCAAGACGATCTGTGAAGGAGCGAGCGGAACCATGACCAGCAACAGCAACAAGGACGCAACGCCCACCACCGCCGGCGTGACCGAGGGTATGTGGACCGGTGACCGCGTGCGCCAGACCTACCTGGACTTCTTCAAGGAGCGGGGCCACACGATCGTCCCGAGCGCCAGCCTGGTGCCTCAGGATGACCCCACCCTGCTCTTCACCAACGCCGGGATGAACCAGTTCAAGGACGTCTTCCTGGGCACAGGCACGCGGCCCTACACACGTGCGGTCGACACCCAGAAGTGCATGCGGGTTGCCGGAAAACACAACGACCTCGAGGATGTCGGGCGGGATGGCACCCACCACACGTTCTTCGAGATGCTGGGCAACTGGTCCTTTGGAGACTACTACAAACGGGAGGCTATCTGTTGGGCGTGGGAGCTGCTCACTGGGATTTTCGGTCTCGATGCGACCCGCCTGTGGGCCACTGTTTTTGAGGACGACAAAGGCGATCTCGGCCTGGACGAGGAAGCTGCAGCTTACTGGCGAACAGAGACCGGCATCGCGCCTGATCACATCATCCCCTTCGGGCGTAAGGACAACTTCTGGGAGATGGGCGACACCGGCCCTTGTGGCCCGTGCAGTGAGATCCATTACGACCGCGGGCCTGGCGCCTGTGATATGCAGGACGTCCCAGGGCACGTCTGCCAGGTCAATGGGGACTGCGCGCGCTTCACGGAGATCTGGAATCTGGTCTTCATTCAGTACAACCGTCGCAGCGAGGAGAATCTAGAGCCCCTCCCGGCGAAGCACATCGATACGGGCATGGGCTTCGAACGCGTCGTCTCTCTTCTTCAAGGCAAGACCTCCAACTACCGGACCGATCTCTTCTGGCCGATCATCGAGCGCACGCAGGAGCTCGCGGGACATACCCGAGCCGAACGCGAGGCCAACATCGTGGCTTATCGGGTCATTGCCGACCACATCCGTGCCATCACCTTCCTCATCGGCGATGGGGTCATGCCTGCCAACGACGGCCGTGGCTACGTATTGCGCATGGTCCTGCGCCGGGCGGTCCGTTTCGGGCGAACCCTGGGCTTTGTCGAGCCCTTCTTGGTCAACCTGGCCGACATCGTGATCGCCGGGATGGGCCACGTCTTCCCGGAGCTACCGGCGCGCGTGGACTTCATCAAGGCCACGATTCTGGGCGAGGAGCGGCGTTTCTTGCGCACGCTTGACCAGGGACTTTCACGGCTTGACGAGATCATCGCCGAGGTCCGGTCGGCCGGTGGCACGGAGGTCCCCGGCAAGCAGGCCTTCTTCTTGCATGACACCCTCGGCCTGCCCTTCGAGGTCACCCGGGACATCGTGGCGGAGTCGGGCCTGACGGTCGACGAGCGTGGATACCGTGAGGCGCGTGAGGAACAGCGCGCGCGAGGCCGGGCCGAGTTTATCTTTGAGATGGCGGAGGACGCCCGAGGACAGCTCTACCCTGAGCTGCAGGCTTGGATCGCAGAGGCGTACCCCGACCTCGAGCTGACCTATGATCCTTACAGCCGGATGGCTGTGGACACTCAGGTCGTCGGTCTTATCCGCGGCGACGAGATCGGTGAGGCCGCCGCCGAGGGAGACGACATCGAGGTCGTCCTCGGCGCGACCTGCTTCTACGTCGAGTCAGGCGGCCAGGTCTCTGATGTCGGTCGGATTGTCGGACCGGACTGGGAGATCGCTGTCACCGACATGCGCCGGCCCATTGAGGAGTTGATCCTCCACGTAGGCCATGTGACGCGAGGCACCCCCCGCGTCGGCGACAGCGCGCGTGCTGAGGTCGACGCGGCCCGCCGTTGGGACATCATGCGCAACCACACGGCGACGCACCTACTTCACAAGGCCTTGCGGGAGGTGCTGGGCAGCCACGTGGCCCAGGCCGGTTCCGTCGTGGCCCCGGATCGCTTGCGCTTTGACTTCAACCACGACGCACCGATGACGCCCGAGCAGCGGGCCGAGATCGAACGCATCGTGATCGAAGCCGTCATCGCCAACTACGTCGTCAACGCGCGTCAGGAGAACTACCGCGCCGCCCTCCAGCAGGGCGTGATCGCCCTATTCGAGGAGAAATACGGGAACGTCGTCCGGGTACTGCGCGTCGGCGATCCGGAAAGCCCCTTCAGCCAGGAACTCTGTGGTGGCACCCATGTCACGCGCACCGGCGACATTGGGCCCTTCCTGATCCTGTCGGAGGGTGGCATCGGGGCAGGCATCCGCCGCATTGAGGCAGCCACGGGGCGCGGCGCGTTGCGGGCTATGCAGACAGTCCGGCGTCGCCAGGAGCAGGCAACAGCCCTGCTGAACATCCCGACGGATGCGCTTCCCGAGCGCATTGAGCGCTTGCAGGAGGAGCTGAAAGCCGCTCAGAAAGAAGTCGAGCAGTTGACCCGGCGGTTGGCCCGAGCGGATTTCCAGTCTTTGCTGGACGACGTCGTCGAGATCGACGGCCTGCCCGTACTTGCAGCGCAGGTAGCCGCGCCCGACGCCGACACACTGCGCGAGATGGCCGACTGGTTCCGCGACAAGATGCAGGGCGGCGTGATTGTCCTGGGCACAGCAGCAGGCGGGCGCCCGCTGCTCATTGCAGCCACGACCAAGGATGTCGTCAAAGACCGCGGCGTCCACGCCGGCAATCTTGTCAGGGAACTCGCCAAGATGGTGGGCGGTGGCGGCGGTGGACGACCGGATATGGCGCAAGCCGGTGGTCGCGACGCCGACAAACTCCCCGCCGCGCTGGCCAAAGTGCCGGAGCTGTTGCGGGCACAACTGCGCTAGACGTCAGGAAGTGACGGCCCCCCCTGGAGACCCTCTGTCTCTAGGGCTATCCCGCTTTGCCTTCTTGCATCACGCCGCATACAGGCTGCTCTGTAGGCCGGGCAGCCGACCCGGCCCGGCGGCGCAGCCGCCGCTGCGCAAGGCCCGCGCGACGGAGTCGTCATGCTTTAGCATGCCGCCACAACGACGATCCGGCGCCGCACGCCGGCCCTGCGGGCCGAGGGCGGCTCAGCTAGCCGCCCTACAAATCGCTCAGGTGTAGGCCGGGTAGCCGACCCGGCCCGGCGGCGCAGCCGCCGCTGCGCAAGGGAGTCGTCATGCTTTAGCATGCCGCAACAATGACGATCCGGCGCTGCACGCCGGCCCTGCGGGCCGAGGGCGACTCAGCTAGCCGCCCTACAAACCGCTCAGGTGTAGGCCGGGCAGCCGACCCGGCCCGGCGGCGCAGCCGCCGTTGCGCAAAGCCCGTGCGACGGAGTCGTCATGCTGGGGCATGCCGTCACAACGACGCTCCGGCGCTGCACACCGGAGCGATCCGGCTAAGCGTCGCGGACCGCCGCGACGACCTCAGCCGCTAAGTCGTAACGGTTGAAGGGGGGCATCAGATAGAGGCCCTGGGCCCAGGCTTTGACCTCTTGAATGGCCTCAATGGCAATCCGGACACCCTCCTGCGGCGCGTCGTCGCCTGCCTGCGTCAGGCGATCGAGGAGGTCAGGACATATCGTGATGCCGGGCACCTCGTTGTTCAGGAAGCGGGCGTGGCGCGCGTTGTAGAGTGGCAGGATCCCGGCAAGGATCGGCGCGGTTAGGGGGCCATAGCGTTCAGCGTAGGCATCGAGCAAGGCATGTGCCCTTGCCGGCTCATAGATCGGCTGCGTCAGGAAGAAGTCCACCCCGGCCTGTACCTTGCGTCGCATCACCTTGATTTCCCGCTCTAGACTGTCCGGAGACATGTTGAGGGCACCGCCGACGAAGTAGGTAGTTGGCTGACCGATATCGGTGCCGGCGTGATCGACGCCCTGGTTGAAACCCTGCTTGATCAGCTTGATCAGACCGGACGGCACGACATCATAGTCGTCCATCGCATCAGGATAGTCGCCGATAGCGGTCGGATCCCCCATGACGACGAAGATGTTGCGCACGCCCAATGCGTGAGCGGCTAGGAGATCGCCCTGGACCCGCAACAGACTCCGCCCTCGGGTGGGAAAGTGGAGGGTGGTCTCTACGCCCAGTCTATCCTGAATCAGCGCGCAGACCGCCCAAGGGCTCATCCGCATGCGCGCCATTGGGCTGTCGGCGACGTTGATGACGTGCGCCCCGGCTTCGGCAAGCAACGTGGCAGCTGCCAGAAGCTTGTGCGTGGCCAATCCCCGCGGTGGGTCCATCTCAACCGCCACAGCGAACTCGCCGGCGGCGAGATGCTGAGACAGCTGAGAGGGCTGATCGGGCGCGATGTTTACCCCGACAAAGTGCGGTGCGCTGGGCCTGTCCGCAATGCTCACAGAGGCTGGCGGACCCGCATCAAGGGCGGCTCGCATCGCCGCAATGTGGTCGGGCGTCGTCCCACAGCATCCCCCAACCACCACCGCGCCGGCCCGATGGAATGCCCAGACATAATCGCCGAAGTAGCCTGGACTCGCAGGATAGCGAATGCGGCCTCCCACCTGTTCAGGCCAGCCCGCGTTCGGCTTCACCCAGAAGCGTCCGTCCGGTACCGCGCCGTGCATCTGCTGAACCAGACGCAGAAGCTGGTCCGGCCCCCCAGAGCAGTTAACACCAATGACGTCGGCACCGGCGTCCGATAAGCGCCGGGCCACAGCCTGCGGCGCATCGCCCAACAAGGTGCGGTCATCCCGGGTAAAAGTCATCGAGGCCACGACCGGAAGGTCACAGACCTCGCGAGCCGCTTGGACAGCGACCAAGATCTCCTGCAAATCTGTCAACGTCTCGATCACAATAAGGTCGACACCAGCGCCAGCCAGCGCCTCGATCTGCTCTGCGAAAGCCGCACGGGCCTGCGCTTTCTGGACACGTCCATAGGGAACCAGCCTGACGCCCAGAGGGCCCACATCGCCAGCCACGAAGATATCCCGGAACGAAGCAAGGACCGTGCGACGCGCAAGATCCACACCTGCTTGGTTGATCGCCATAACGTCATCAGCCAAGCCGTGCTCGGCCAGTTTGTAGCAGTTGGCGCCGAAGGTATTGGTTAGGATGATCTCTGAGCCGGCCTCGATGTAGGCCTGGTGAATCCTGGCCACCACCGCCGGTTGCGTCCGGTTGAGCGCGTCAAAGCAGACACTGAACGGCACACCGCTTGCGTGGAGCATCGTCCCCATCGCACCATCCGCGAGCAGCGGCGTGGGGTCACCGGCAAGCCGGTCAAGGAAACTGGTTGTGCTCACCCCTGCTCCACAGCAGCACGCATCTCCCGCACGGCGTCAACCATGTGTCGCAACGCGGGAATGACCTCATCCCACTGCCGCGTCTTGAGGCCGCAGTCAGGATTGACCCAGAGCTGGGCGGGATCGAGATGCCGGACGAAGGTATCGAGCTTTCCCTTGATGAACGCCACCTCGGGCACCACAGGGCTGTGGATGTCGTAGACGCCGGGCCCGACCTCGCGCGCGTAACCGTAGTCGGCCAGCTCCTTCAGCGTCGCATCGTCGCTGCGGGCGTTCTCGATTGAGATCACGTCCGCATCCAGGCGATCGATGGCCTCCAGGATATCGCCAAACTCCGAGTAGCACATATGCGTGTGGACCTGTGTCTCGGGTCTGGCGGCAGCCGTCGCCAGCCGGAAGGCGTCGACGGCCCAGGTGAGGTAGCTTTCGTGCCGTGCCCGCTTCAGCGGGAGACCTTCGCGCAGCGCGGGCTCATCCACCTGTACGACCTGGCATCCCGCCGCCTCAAGGTCCGCAATCTCATCACGGAGCGCCAGGGCAAGCTGGTAGGCGATCTCCTGGCGTGGGATATCCGTCCGGGGATAGGACCAGTTGATGATCGTCACGGGGCCCGTCAACATACCCTTGACGGGCTTTTCGGTGTGCGATTGTGCGACGAGGTACTCGCGGACGGTCATCGGGGCCGGGCGCGTCACGTCACCATAGATGATGGGGGGACGGACGTAGCGGCTGCCGAAGCTCTGCACCCAGCCGTCGCTCGTGAAGGCGAAGCCGGTGAGCTTCTGCGCGAAGTACTCGACCATGTCGGTGCGCTCGAACTCGCCATGGACCAACATATCGAGCCCGAGGCCATCCTGGACGCCGACAGTGTAAGCGATGAAGGCGTCGATCCCTGCCTGATACTCGGCCTCGGTGATCTCACCCCGGCGATATCGTGCCCGGTGGCGGCGCACCTCGGCAGTCTGCGGGAACGACCCGATCGTCGTCATCGGGAAGGTCGGTAACGCCACCTGTCGCGGTCGGCGTGCCGCATATGCCAGCTCACGGGCGAAGTCGGCATCGCCCAGACTCGAGATACGTTCGCGCACCCCTGCATCATCCGGCGAGAAAGCCCGGAACGCCGACCACGCATCCTCCTGTCCCCCACGCTCGCCGTCCGCGACGGCGCGCAGCTCCTCAAGTTTCTCGTCCGCAAAGGCCAACACGGCACGCAGAGGCGCCGGCAGCTTGCTCTCTCGCTTAGCAGCATAGGGCAAGAACTGCAGGGATGCAGAGGCACCAACGCGAACAGCCGCATCACTAGGAAGCGCTGCGCTCAAGGCGTCGAGACGGCGCTGCACGTCGTCGGGCCGTTCGCGCCACACACTACGACCGTCAACAAGGCCGGCGACCAGCGTCTTCGCCGGTGGCCAGCCCTGCGCCTGAATCAGGCCGAGATTATCCCCGCGGGTGAAGTCCAGGGAGATCACATCTACAGGTAACGCAACGACCCAGGGATAGGTCTCACCAAGATCATCGAAGTACGTGACAAGGTTGAGGCGCAGATCCACTGCTGCCAGACGCGCATAGACGGTCTCAAAGGCGGCCTGCATAGACCCGGCTCCGCTGGGAACCAGGATGGGCTCGTGGAGTTGGACTTCCGGTACGTCCATAGCGGCCAACGCCTCAAGCAGGTCGACGTAGTGAGGGGCCAGCAAATCCAAGGCAGCCGCCAGATCGCCGGTGAAACGGGAGAGCGCCAGCAATGTGACGGGTCCGATGACGATGGGCACCGCACGATCCCCAAGAGTCTGTTGCGCGCGCCCGACAAGGGCCAGGAAGTCCTCGAAATCCGACCGCGGCGCGATCACCTCGTCCAGCTCAGGCACGAGGTAGTGGTAGTTGGTGTCAAACCATTTGGTCATCTCTAGCGCGGGAATGCCGGGCACGCCGCGCGCCATCGCGAAGTAGCGGTCAAGTCCGTGGAGACCTTGGAAGCGCTCGGCGACCAGGCCGAACCGCACAGCCCAATCCAGCATCTGGTCGTAGAGGGTCGCGCTCCCCACCCCCACGTAGTCAATGCCCGCCGCAGCTTGCGTGCGCCAGCCGTCCTCAGCAACGTCCCAGAAGGTCGCCATCAGCGTCTCAGCGTCGACCGATCCCTTCCAATAGCCCTCCAGAGCGCGCTTGATTTCGCGATCCCTGCCGATACGAGGATACCCGATCGTCTGCGTCACGTTCTTCCCACTTGCATCAGGCCTCACCGCTATGCTCCTTTCCGCTCCATGGATCCCGCGCCCTGCAGGTGTACCCTCACACAGCACGGCCTGCCGGATGATCCTTATGTGGGAAGCAAGTCTACCCAAAGGCGCCGAGCTGTCAATCCGTCCGGCCTGTCGTTTCGGCAAGCAGAGGCGATCGCCGAGATGGCTGTGGTCAGCCGTTGCGAAAGCCTATGACGTGCGTTATACCAGTTGTTACATATCGACGGCAACTGCAACCAAACCGAAACACAACCTTCACCGAAATATACGTTGTAGAGACGCCCATGCTGGCATATACTCAAAGGTGAATACCCATGATCTCACATCGACCGGCTACCAACCTACTGGACGTCACGTCCTCAGCGCCACGTCCAGACGACCAATGCCCTGAGGGAGAGCGTATGGCCACCCACCAACCAGCAGTCCTGGTGGTTGACGATCACCCCGCCAACCGTCGAGTCCTGGCACGCGCGCTCAGCGGGCTCGATCTGGAGATCCTCGAGGCTGGCACAGGCGCCGAAGCCCTAGAGATCGCCCAGGAGGGCCATGAGCTCTGCGTGGCCCTGCTCGACGTCCGTATGCCGGTTATGGATGGATACGCCGTCGCCTCCGAGCTGCGCCGCAACGAGAGCACAGCTTCGCTGCCCATCATCTTCATCAGCGCTATCGAGACGGATGCCTATCACCATCAGAAGGCGTACGAGACCGGCGCCGTCGATTTCTTGAACAAACCCGTATCACCGCGTATCTTGCGCAGCAAGGTGCGTGTCTTCCTGGAGCTCTATCGGCAGCGTCGGGAGCTAGAAGCAGCCAACCAAGCGCTCTTCCGGCAGACGGTCCGCCTGGAGACCACAGCCGACGTCAGCCACAGAATCGCCTCCATTCTCGACCTTGACGAGCTGCTCCTGGAGATCCTCAGCCTGCTGCACTCCAGGTTCGGCTACCATTACCTTGGCATCTGGATGCTGGATAAGGACACATCGAAGCCCGCAATCCGCTTGCGCGCGGGCCAATACGGCACCCCCAGCCCGCTCAGCGATCCCGGCTTCGCGATTCCCCTGGATGCTGTCCAGAGCATCATTGCCCATGTCTGGCGGACTGGGGAGATCTATCTCAGCAACGACACGTCCTGCGATGGGCACTACCTGCCCGTCGAGGGCTTGGACAACATCCGCTCCGAGTTGGCGCTACCTCTGAAGTTTGGCGGCAGCCAGGTGGGCGTGCTGGATCTTCAGAGTGAACTGAGATACGCTTTCCTCCCCGGCGACATGACAGCGTTGAATACGTTGGCCGATCAGATTGCGGTGGCCATCCGCAATGTGCGGCTCTACGCCGAGGTCAAGCATCTCAACGAGGCCCTCGAGGCAGAGGTCGCAGCCCGGACCGCGGAACTGGAAAGCGCCTACCATCAGCTCGAACTGCTGGATAAGAGTAAGTCGGACTTCATCACCGTGGTCTCCCACGAGTTGCGCACCCCACTGACCTTGATCAACGGGTTCAGCCAGATGCTGGCGCAAGATCCCGTGGTGAATAACGATACGGCTCGCAAGAAGCAGATCGACGGCATCGTCACCGGCGCCCAGCGGATGCACGCGATTGTTGATAGCATGCTGGATGTCGTCAAGATCGACAGCCGTACGCTCCGATTGGATCGCCGCACCGTCGTCATTGAGGAGCTGATCGCCTCGCTTTCCGAGCAAATCAGGCCCGCGATCGAGGAGCGGCAGCTGACCCTGAGGCGGGAAAACCTATCGGAGCTCCCAGACATCGAGGCTGACCCTGAGGCGCTCGCGAAGGTCTTCGACGAACTTCTCTCCAACGCGATCAAGTACACGCCGGATGGGGGCCAGATTACCATCTCGGGGCAGACGTTGGAGGTACCCAATGGCGATACCTCTGGTTATCTGGAAATCGTCGTGAGTGACACCGGGATCGGCATCGCCCCCGACCATCAGGAACTCATTTTCGCGAAGTTCTATCGCACCGGAGAAGTGACCTTCCACTCCTCCGGGCGGACCAAGTTCAAGGCCGGCGGACCGGGCCTTGGATTGGCTGTCGCCCGAGGCATTGTGGAGGCGCACGGTGGCCATATCTGGGCGGATAGCCCCGGCCACGATGAGACGAAGCTGCCTGGTAGTCAGTTCCACGTCGTATTGCCTCTCACACAACCGGCGCTGTAACCCCTGGGTCCTTGGCAAATCCACAACTTGTGGCATACTGCCCGCCGTGGAAACCATCAGGATCCGGTCAACGGACGACCGCTACACGGTCCGCGAGACCCTGCGACGGGTCGATGACAAGCAAGTCCTAGTCACGCTCCCCTGGGAGACCGATCGCGGTTGGCAGTCTCCTCTTGACTTCGAAGTACAGCGCCGCGTCGGTGAGACCCAGCATCTGGACATGGCCTGGGTTGTTGAGGACCCTGCGCGCCGCGCAGCAGCCAAAAAGGCTGGACTGCCAGTCTTCCACTCCGAGGCGTCCGCGCTCCGCCACCTGGCGCAACACGCGTCTTTCCCGGCGATCAAGACATCCCCACGCCCAGAACGTCCTAAGCGCCCATGGTGGTCTCCCATCCCGCGCAGGGCCAAAGCTCCATCGCTCCGGCATCCGCCGGCTTGGCTCCTCACCCTGGAAGGGGCTGTCCTCATCGTCGTTCTGGCCATTGTGGCCGCGGCATTCTTCTTGGCCGTGCCCTCCGCCGAGATCGTGCTCCATCCCGCCAGCGTCTCCTACTCGCGCATCATCTCGATCTCCGTAGATCCCACTGCAGAGCAGATCGACCTGCAGCGGTCGGTCATTCCATCCCAGCGTATCGGTGATGAGTTCGAAGGCTACGCTGAGGTCGTGACCAGCGGTCGCGGCTATGCCTTCTCGGGACGGGCCACGGGCAGTGTGCTGCTGACCAATCTGCTGGGCCAGGACTACCAAGTCCCCGAGGGCACGGTCGTCCGGACCTCCGCAGGCTCCTATCCAGTCCGGTTTGAGACGACAGCCGACGTCACCGTGCCCGCCTTTGGTCAGGCTGAGGCCCCGATTGAGGCGCTCACTGAGGGGCCAAGCGGCAACGTCGACGCGTATCAGATCAACCTGGTTGAGGGCGTTGCCGGCTTCGCCGTGCGCGTCACGAACCCGGCGCCCATCTCCGGTGCACAAAGCAACACGGTCCGCACCGTGTCGGAAGAGGACCGCAGCCGGGCCTGGGACCTTGCTGCCGAGCAGGTCTTGGCCGAAGCGTACAACGGCCTCCAGGAGCTCGCAGCCGCGGAGGCGGGACGTTTCCTGCCCCGGCAGTCATTGGCGATTCAGGCTGCTCCCAAGGCTGCGTACACACACCTTGTCGGCGAGCAATCCGATACGTTAGGGCTCTCCCTCCGGTTGTTGGTGACGGGCGAAGCCGTGCACGCACGTGACGTACAGGCCGTCGCCTACCAGCAATTGGTCACGCAGCTGCCAGACGGCTACACACTGACAGATGCGCGCTTCGAGTATGGCGAGGCTGCGGAGGAGGACATTGGACCAGGCGCTTTCACGTTTTACGTGAAAGCCCACGGCTTTGCGACCGCCAAGATCGACACTGGCGTTGTTCAGGAGACGGTGCGCGGCACACCGGTCGAGGAGGCCGAGGCACAGCTGGCGGCATCTCTACCCTTGTCACGACCCCCGGAGATCACGGTATCACCCACCTGGTTCCCTTACCTTCCATTCGTACCGATCAAGACGCAGATCGACGTGATCCCTGGCACGATGATGCCTTGAGAGGCAGCATCCGTGCCCACGTCCCGCCAACCCTCCCTCGTTGCCTAGACGCCGACGCCGGAAAAAGGAACCATGCGCTATCTCGCTCTGGATCTTGGTGACCGTCGTATCGGTGTCGCACTCAGCGACGCCCTAGGGATGATCGCCAGGCCTTTGGAGGTCTTTGACCGCAGCTCGCGCCAAGCCGATTTCTCGCATATCAGCGACTTGATCGAAGCCTATGGTGCTGATGCCCTCGTCGCGGGTCTGCCCCTGAATATGGACGGCACTGAGGGAAGGCAGGCTGCGTGGGTTCGGGACTATACGGCAGCGCTTGCGAGTGAGATTTCGGTCCCGATCACCCTATGGGACGAACGGTTGACGACCGAGGAGGCAAAAGGCATTATGCGTGCGCAGGGCAAGGCGCCCAGCAAGGACTGGGTTGACGCCGTAGCGGCAGCGGTCATCCTGCAGAGCTACTTGGATGCGCAATCATGAGCATCCTGACCTGCACGACGATGAGATACTCGCGGGACATCCTGGCGCCGTAGATCTCTGCTGGATGTGTGAAAGGAGCATCAAACCCATGAGACGTTGGACCAGACTAGCACTCGCCCTGGTCGCCTTGCTCCTCCTGATGGCTTGCCAACTGGAGCAGCTCTATCTGGAGGCCTATATCGAGAGCAACCGAGACGCGTTGGACACCCCCGTTGGCTCCGACGCTACACCTATCACCTTCACCATTGACCCTGGGCAGAGCGTGACCGAGATCGCCGGCAACCTGAAGGCCCAACGTCTGATCTCGGATACCGAGCTATTCCGTCGTTACGTCCAGTACAAGAACCTGGATGCCGGCATTCAGGCAGGCACATACACCTTGCGCCAGACCATGACCATACCCGAGATTGCCCAGGCACTACAGACCGCCCAGGCGCCGGACCAACAGGTCACCATTCCGGAGGGCAAACGCCTGGAGGAAGTCGCCGAAATCGTCGCCGATCAGACGACCATCGCCTCCACGGATTTCATTCAACTAGCGCAGACTGGCTGGCGGGGAACTGCCCTTGAGCAGGATCATACCTTTCTGGCACGCATCCCCGTGACCGGCACCCTGGAAGGCTTCCTCTTTCCAGACACTTACCGCTTGCCCGTGGATGCTACGGCTGAGGACCTCGTGAGCCGGATGCTCGACAACTTCAGCAGCCAGGTTACGCCAGTCGTCGAGGAGGGCTTTGCCCAACACGGCATGAGTCTCTACGAGGGAATCACACTGGCGGCCATCGTCGAACGTGAAGCCGTTATCGATGCCGAACGGCCCGTCATAGCCGGTGTCTACCACAATCGCCTCCGCGATGGGTGGTTCCTTTCGGCGTGCCCCACCGTCCAATACGCGCTGGGCTATCGTCCTGATGAGGAGACTTGGTGGAAGTCCTTCCTAACGTTCGATGACCTGGAGAATCGATCACCGTACAACACCTACCGCAACCTTGGCCTCCCGCCTGGCCCCATTGCCAGCCCTGGCATCAACGCCATCTTAGCGGCGGCACAGCCTGCGGAGACGCAGTACTACTTCTTCATGGTCGACTGCAGCAAGAATGACGGTAGTCACCTGTTCGCCGTCACGGAGGAAGAGCACCTCGCCAACTTCAACCGTTGCGGCGGCGTGATCACATCACCCTAGCGTGCCATCGCAGGATGGTGACGCGCCCGGCACACGCTGCCAACGGTGGACATACCAAGCGCCCGGCATCTCCCTACGGAGTGCCGGGCGCTATGGTGCTGTAGCTGGCTAGCCCAGAGGCAGCGTCGGGCTGTCGCAAGCCATACGCCAGCAGAGCTTACGGTGGAGGGATGGGGGTCGGCGTTGACCGCCAGTAGGCCGTGCCGGTGCCGGTACAGGGATTGTAGTTCGTGCCCAGAATAACCTGGAAGTCAACCTCCCGGTTTTCGACCGGCTCCTTGACCACATCCCCTTGCTGAAGCCGGTAGAGGCTGATCAGCCGGTAAAGCGGCGAACCTTTGGCAGTGGTGGTGAAGTCGATAACGCGGGTGCGCGGCTGTGCCTCCACGGTTTGGATTTCGGTCACCTGGAGCCCCTCCAGGCCGAGACGATAGGCCGCGACCTCGCCAAAGGCGGATGACCAGCTCCCATTCGACACCACAACGCGATAGGCCTGTTGCGCGGCACGGTTGGCGGACAGCGGTTGCATCGCGCCCTGAAGCAATTTGAGGACCGCTTCCTGGTTGGGCACCAGGACATAGCCACCGTTCGGCGCCGTCCACGATGTGATGACATCGGCCCCACGAATGAAAGAGGTCGTGATATTGCGCTCGTCCAGACGCCCTGCTACGGTCGCAAGGGTTAGGAGTTCCTTCAGCCCAAGATCGGTCTCAACGCTGTCGCGGTAGGCGTCCCAAAGCTCCGGGACACGGACGAGCATGTTCTGGCTGCGTGCCTGTCTCAAGATAGCCAGGAGAACCTGTTGCTGGCGACGGTGACGGTCAAAGTCCGATGTCGACCAACGTGATCGCACATACCACAGCGCGAACTTCCCATCCAGGTGGTGGACGCCTGGATCGAGATCGATATCAGTTTGCCCGATCGGCGACTCCGGATCGGGATAAGTATCGTGAAGGGGGCACTCCACGACGATATCGACGCCCCCCACGGCATCCACGATGCGCCGGTAGCTTGTGAAGTCCACCAACGCGTAGTAGTGGATGGGCACACCGAAGTTGTATTCCACCGTCGCCATCGTCAGCGCAGGTCCCCCACCGGGATAGGCAACCTTGCTGGCGCGGGGATAGGTGGTGTTGATCTTGTCCAATCCCCAGGCTGGGATCCACGCATAGTAATCCCGGGGGATGGAGAGCAGGCTGACCGCCGGCACGTCTGGAAAGACAGAGGCGATCATCATCACGTCCGTGCGGGCGGTACCCTCTCCGGCATTGCGGTCCATACCCAGCAGCAGGATGTTGATAGTGCCGTCCGGCTGCTCGACCAATGGCATCGGCGAGGGTTGTGGCAGCGGCGATGTCACCACCGGCGTGTTCGCGATGGCGGGCAGCGTGGCCCTCCCGGGCAGCACCAAGGTCTCTGGCGACGGTGTTGCCGTAGGCGTGGGCGTCAACGTCAGGGTGGGCGACGGTCGAGGTGTAGGCGTCGCGGTGGGCGTCGGTGTCCAGGTCGGCACGGGCGTCGGCGTCTCGGGAGGTGGTGTAGCGGAAGGGGAGGGCTCGGTGACCATCGACGTTGGCGCCGCCGACGCCAACGTCGGCGTCACAACGAGGGGTTCTAGCGACGCAGGATTGGTCAACCACACGACCACCCCGACGACGACCAACAGCACCAACCCGACTACCGCCAGCCACCTGAAGACCCCGATCCAACGATCCATACGCATTGCGCCCCGCAATCAGTCCAAACAAGATGAGTACGAACTGGAATTATAGCACATCGACGAGCAGCCGTAGTCTTTGACGAGCCCGCGGCCCTGGGTATCATAGCAGGACCATGGCAAGAGAAAAGGTAGGGCTCGGCCAGCGCGGCGAGAGCTTGGCCGCTCAGGCGCTACAGCAAGGTGGTTTCGAGATCATAGCCCGAAATTGGCGCTGTCCCTACGGCGAAGTGGACATCGTCGCGAGTCGCGGGAATGACTTGTACTTCGTGGAAGTCCGAACGCGTCGCTCCGCTGCATTGCCGACGCCGGAGCAAACCCTCACACCCCGCAAACACAGCCACATGGACCTGGTCGCGCGCGCTTACCTCGGCACGCATGCCTCCGAGAGGCCGTTGACATGGCATCTGGGTTTCGTCGCGGTCGCCATGGACCGCGCCGGACGCCTGCGCCGCATCACCTTCTACCCCGACCTCAATGGAGATCCGGAGGATCTGGTCTGGCACGACTAGGCTAAGCGCACCGAAATGCCGTCAGCATCACGGCTGGTAGGTGTACAGCTGTTCCTGAACGATCGTGCGCGTTGTCACGCCGGAGGTGGGGTAAGTGGTCTCCGGGTCGACCGCTTGGTAAACCGCGATGCGGTAGATCGCTCGTGACGGATCATCCCAAGAGGGCAGGGCATAGCGTGTCATCAAGTAGGACTCCTGGGTCGATCCTGTGATCCAGGGATCCATCACTTTGATATCGTGCTCGTACCACGCCACCGCACGGACCCAGTGCTGTTGGGCCGTGCCACCGGGAGAGAAATCCACGTGGATCACGACAAAGAGATCGTCCGCTGCGAGTGCTTTCTCGATCACGTCTAGGGGCGCCGATCGCCTACGCGCATCGATATAATCGACCATCTTGACGCCCAATGGCTGCATCGAATCAAAGACGAACAGACTCCGCTCTCGGGTCTGGCTGCGCGGCGCCACGTACCCCTTGTTGCGCGCCAGCCAGCGGTTGAGCCGAGGCGGATCGGCAGGTAGGCCCTGGATTTGCACGCCCAAATCGGCAAGGCCCGACGCCACAGAGCAGAGCAGGCACCCGTTCGCGCCGATCGTGGTGCTGCTCTCACCCAGCATCACGCGCTTCCACGCATCATCGAGCTGTGAGAAGACGGTGTAGGATGATGCCGTGTCCTTGTTCTCACTCGCCATGAGCACGCCTCCCTCGTATTGGAGATCCCGCGAACACGCGGCAGAAAGCCGGGATGCAGCGGTGATAGACTGACACCCTTGATAATAGACACGAATGCCATCTTAGCAAGTCAGTGGTGGGGTGTTTCAGATTGGGGGTGTTTCAGATTGGGGGCGACATCAACCGCACAGATACTGCCACGCTGCGGCCTGCAGGCGTGGCCCGTCTCGAACGTCTCTGCTTCCGTCACGCACCGGGGCGGATGGTCGGCCTGCGCGGGAGGGTATCCGCATCCTGTGGGGCAGAGCCTGCGAAAGGACCCCGCGCAGCCGGCGGCGACATCCTGTAGGGGCGAGGCATTGCGCGGCGTGCCACCGCTGCCCCACCTTACCTCGAACGCGGAGTCCAACCCCGATACGCACCTTCTGCGTCGCAATGCCTCGCCCAGTGCGTGGCGGGTCTGTCGCCGCGGGATCAACTGCGGGCGAGGGTGCCTGGCCGACGCGGGCGAGGCATTCCGTTCACGCGATGGGTCCTGTGCCGCGCTTCCACATGCGGAGACGGCGACACCTCCCGTTGACTTCGGGAATGCCTCGCCCTTACAGATCGACCTGTCGGCGTGCCGGCGTCACGTCCGAAACCGATGCGTGGGCATGGGCACTATGTCGTGTGCCCGGTGGCAGCCTGGCTATTGCACCAAAGGTGAAACACACCCCGGCGGTTGCAAAACAGCCTTGTCGATCGTAAGGCCCCCCAGTAGAATAGATCCGTGACCGAGACGATGCAAGCCGTTACTGAAGACCAGACGCCACTTGTTGCCATCGTTGGCCCCACCGCGATTGGCAAGACTGCGCTGGGCATCCGCCTGGCACAGGCCTACGACGGCGAAATCGTGTCGGCGGACTCCCGCCAGTTCTATCGCACGATGGATATCGGCACCGCCAAGCCGTCACCGGAAGAGCTGGCAGCCGCCCGCCATCACCTGATCGACATCGCCGATCCCGACGAGACGGTTGGGCTGGCGCAGTTCCTGACGTTGGCCCGCAACGCAATCCGCGACATTGCCAGCCGCGGCGGGCTTCCCCTGGTCGTGGGGGGGACCGGGCAGTATGTCCGCGCCCTTCTCCAGGGTTGGCAGGTCCCCACTGTGCCACCAGATCCAGAGCTCCGTGCCGAACTCGAACGCGAGGCTGAGGAGGATCCCGGCGGCGTCTGGCAGCGGCTGATAGCCCTTGATCCGGAGAGCGCGGACTTCATCGATCCTCGGAATCTCAGACGGGTCATCCGCGCGCTGGAGGTCACCCTGAAATCCGAGCGCCCCTTCTCGGAACTCCGCCGTCGCATCCCGCCGCCCTACAGCACGCTGAAGGTGGGCCTCACGATGGACCGCGA
>JAFGNI010000483.1 GCA_016927095.1 Anaerolineae bacterium
GCTGGCTGGCAGGCGACGCCCGGCTGACCGTGACCGACGCCGGGCGCGCCCGCCTCTCCCGCCAACTCCGGGAAGGCACCCGTCGCCACGGCTGGCGAAAGGCACAGGAGCGACCGGCAGGTGCCCAAGCACGCGAAGACACCTAGGGAACGGCGCTCAGCAGTCAGCCGGCAGCCGGCAGCGATTCGCAGTCAGCCGTCGGCCCGCCGAAACCGCCACCCAAGACCAAGCGTCGGTTGTCGGTTCCCTGATTTCGACGTCTCTCCCGTATCCTCTTGCTGGCCTTCCAGACGTAACATGAGATACTCATCACGCTACACCATCACATCCGGAGGAGAACTATGCTCAAGCGAATCGGTCATCTTGCCATCCTGGTCTTCGTCGTGCTGGGACTTGTCGCCGTCGCCCAACCCAGCCTATCACTCGCCGGCGGTGAGGAGCGGGTGCTGGTGGAGTTCATCCCCGGCCGCGGCGCCGAGGTGCGCAGCGCGCTGCAGCGGGCCGGCGGCACCGTCCACTTCGAGTTCGATGAGCTAGCCACGATCGCCGTGAGCCTGCCGTCGCAGGCAGTTGCGGCACTCTCGCGGAACCCGAATGTCGTGTCAGTCGTGCCGGATGCACCCCGCTACCCGATGGCGGAGACCGTCCCGTGGGGCGTTGCGGACGTACAGGCCTTGCAGGTCTGGGACGCCAACAATGACGGGATCAGGGATCCCGGCGCGCCCACCGGCGCCGGCATCACCGTCTGCATCGTCGACTCCGGCTACAGCATCGGCCACGAGGACCTGCGCGACTCGGGGGTCGACGGCGAGGCCGGGACCTCCTGGAACACCGACACCTGCGGGCACGGCAGCCACGTCGCGGGCACCATCGCCGCCGAAGTCTTCAACAACACAGGCGTCGTCGGCGTAAGCCCCGATGTCAACCTCTTCATCGTCAAGGTCTTCGACGGCGCCGACTGCGGCTGGACCTACACCTCCAACCTCATCGCCGCGACCAAGGTCTGCGCCGACAACGGCGCCGATATCATCAGCATGAGCCTGGGCGGCGCTCAGAGCATGCGCCCCGAGCAACGCCAATTCGACAACCTCTACAGCGCCGGCATCCTCTCCATCGCGGCGGCGGGCAACGAGGGCGACGAGTCCTATAGCTACCCCGCCTCGTACGGCTCCGTCGTCTCCGTCGCTGCCATCGATAAAGCACACGCTATCGCCGACTTCTCCCAACGGAACGACCAGGTCGAGCTCGCCGCGCCCGGCGTCGGCGTCCTCAGCACCGTGCCCTTCGTCGGAGCCTCTTCCGTCACGGTAGACGGTACGTCCTACGTCGCCAACCAGATTGAGTTCGCGCCCGAGACGGGAGACGTGCCGGTCTCCGGCACGCTCGCCGGCGGTGGGCTCTGCGAGAGCGCCGGCAACTGGACCGGCCAGGTGGTCCTCTGCCAACGCGGCGTCACCACCTTCTACGAAAAAGTGATGGCGGTCGAGGCGGGCGGCGGCATCGCAGCTGTCATCTACAACAACGAGCCCGGCATCTTCTCCGGCACCTTGGGCGAGGGCAACGCCTCAGACATTCCCGCGGTGTCCATCAGCCAAGAGGACGGCGTGGTGCTGGCAGGGAAGGTCGGCAGGACCGCCTACGTCCTGAGCAAGCCCCCGGTCCCCTCCAATACGAGCTACGAGGCCTGGGACGGCACCTCCATGGCCACACCCCACGTCTCCGCCGTCGCCGCCCTGCTCTGGAGCTCCGATCCCGCCCTGACCAACGCCGAGATCCGTAGCGCCATGAACGCCACAGCGCTCGACCTCGGCCCCGCGGGACGGGACAACGCCTACGGCTATGGCCTCGTGCAGGCCAAGGACGCACTGACCTACCTCGGCGGCGGGACGGTGAACCAACCACCCACCGCCTTTTTCACCTATCTCTGCTCCGGCACCGCCTGCACCTTCGACGCGACCGGCTCCGGCGATCCTGACGGAACCATCGACACCTATGCCTGGGATTTCGGCGACGGCACCACCGCAACCGGCCCAACCCCGAGCCACACCTACGCCGCCTCCGGTGAGTACAACGTGGCGTTGACGGTCACGGATAACGAGGAAGCCTCAGACACCTCGACCCTTGCCGTCACCGTCACCGGCGGTGGCAGCGAACAGACGTTCGGCGTCCCGTCCCTCGTCCTCTCGCCCGTGGTCACCGGTCGCAATCGCAGCGCCACCGCGACCGTGACCGTGGTCGACGCCGGCGGCGCCCCGGTCGAGGGCGCCACCGTCAGCGCGGCCTGGAGCGGCGCCACCACCGCTGCCGTCACCGGCGTCACCGGCGCCAATGGCACGGTCACTTTCCAGTCGGGAAGGGTGAAATCCGCCGCGACCTTCATCTTCACCGTGAGCCGGGTAGAGAAGACTGGCTACACCCCCTGGAGCGGCACCGTCACGGACACCGTTGACGTGCCCTAACACCCTCAGAACCACCAGCTCAGCCCACCACAGCAGCCCGGTCACGACGACCGGGCTGCTGCCGTTCCAGGGCCGCCGAGCCCCCCCAACCCCACCCGCCCAACCACCCATCGTAGGGGCAAAGCATTCCCGCAAGCAACATCCGCTTCGCCGCATCCCCGCACGCGGAACCACATCGCAAAGCCAACCACCGTAACGGAATGCCTTGCCCACGCACGCGACCAAGCCGCGCACGCGGTCCACCGTTGGCGACAACCCTCCGGCGTCCGGTTGACCCGCGTAATGAAGCCCTCGGGTCAGCAGAACCCGGTTGCAGGGACGCTCCAGCGCCTGCAGTACGTCCGGCCCCGGCACGGCGACGCGCCATACGCCGTCGGGGGCGATCCCGACCATCCGGGTGGGCATGAACAACCTGCGATGGTCCTCGGGCAGCATCATACCTTCCAGGCCCTTCAGGACGATGGCCCACATAGCGGCTTCAGGTGGCCCGCCGGCGATGCGCCGCTCGCGATGCAGACGCCGAGACGCGGACCGGGACTGGCTCCGTCACCGGCGGGCGGGGCTCCGGGCCCTCCTCCGTTGGGCTGGGCTGTCCGTCGTCCGCGTAGTGCGCGTGGTTGCACTACCAGACATCGGTCACCGTGATCCGAAAACCGTCTGATCAACCCGGCCTCAGCGGCTCGGGCACCACCGGTGACGCGTCCCAAACCTCGATGGCGAACTCGCGGCACCCCACCCCGCGCATCTCGCACTCGATCGTGTAGCGCGCCTCAGACCGCAGGTACTGCTTTGCGGCGTCCAAACTGTCGAATTCGGTGTGAGACACGACCTGCGGAGATGTGTGCAGGGGATGACGATACGCCCGCCATTCCTTTTGCCTACGTCTCGGGCTTGCCGTGGATCCCCACCTCAAAGTGCTCATAGGTCGGCGCCGAGACCTTTGGGGTTTGTCGTCGTGCAGGCGCCTGCTTGACAGGAAAACCCCAAAGGTCTTCCCCAAAGCCCCTATCTGATTCGCTCTCAGCCCCCGCCGGCCCGCTCCCAGATCAGGTAGGCCTCCTGTTCCTTCCCCTGCAGGAGCAGCGGCGGCGTGCTGAGGTACAACCTGTCGCCTTCGAAACGGTACCGCCTCACCTGCGTCTGCCCAACCCAATTGGGGAAGAGGCTAACCTCAATATGATGGCGGACTTCGCCCGCTCCCACGTCAAACCGACCCGCATACGAGATGTAGCTCTCCGCCGCTGCAGCCTTTTCGGCCTGGCTGCCCCCGAGGATGTCGTTGGCGGCGAAGGGTGCACGGTTTGCGCGCATAAAGGCCACCGACATCTGTCCATCGGCGTTGTACATGATGGTGCCGATGGGGGCTTCGCCCATCGGATAGGTAACGTCGCCATCCGCACTCCGCAACTCACACGACAACAGTCGCCAGCTACCGATGAACCGCTGATCGATCATGGTCACCTCATATACCCTACTCGGAGCACCCCATCCGGCGTCCCACAGCAGTCGCGTTTCGCGCATGCCACGTAGGGCAAGCTGTGGAGTCCACAGCCGCTTTCCAGCTTGCCCCGGCGGCGCAGCCGCCGCCCGACGGGACCGCACAGCGTGACCTGGCCGGGTATGCGGCCTGCGCCTGCAGCATCAGCCTACGGAGAGACCTCCACTTTCCACACGTAGTTGCTCACACGACGCTCCACGAGCTGATCCCAGGCCTGGTAGAACGCCCTGCCGGCCTCCGAAGCGTGATAGGCCCCCCAGAAGGCAACGTTGTCCTCAACAGTCTCCCAGGTGTTCTCGAATACCAACTGGTCAGGGCTGTAGTGTGGCGTGTACACGCGCCA
>JAFGNI010000063.1 GCA_016927095.1 Anaerolineae bacterium
GAGCCATCGCCCGAGTTCACCCGCCAAGCTGCGCAAGCTTGGGAGACGGCGCGGATCCCCTTCGTCTCGATGGAGATGGCGCGACCGGAGGCGGCGATCGGTTATGGACTGGAGGATCAGTTCGAGAAGCTCAAGGCATCGCTCAAGGCCTTCACCGAGCAGTTGGCGACCTCTCTGGGCAACGCAGCGGAGGACATTGTCACGCTGGATGTGCGCACCTACTCCACGGCAAATATCGCCGCCGTGGCCGAGGCGTTGGACAACCGCCAGGAGTTCCAGGCGACCTTGCGGGCATTGACCCGCGTTGCATTTGATGGCGATCTCCAGGTCTATGTGCCGGAAAAGGCCGACCGGGGTGTGGATGAGGCCCTGTGGGCCATCCACAAGGCGATGGTCGAGGAGGCGCAACACAGCCGGGCCGGCTTCCTGGCCACCATGGCGGAACTGGCGACCAAGTTGCTGGATAGCCTTAGGATCGGGATCTGACCATGCCGGCAGCGCGCGCCCTTGGAGACGGTCGCAGACCGTCCGGATCCTACCCGGCCCACTTCACCTTCAGCGGGCTGGGATTGCCGGAAGATGAGGACCCGCTCGGGATTTGGGAGCTAGTCCCATCACCGCCTGTGGTGTCCGATGGCCAGGCGCCGTTTGTGGCCCAGGAGGCCGACGCGGGTGACGGTGAAGGACTTCGTTGGCGCGTCGACCTGCCCGCCTCATTGAAGGAGGCTCGATCGGAGCTCTCCCGGCGTTTGGCGGCTGCCCGGGCGCGCCAGGCTCAGTTGGATGTGGTGGAGCAACGGCTGCTGCAACTTGGCGGCCCGCAGGCCTATGCCGTCTCGTCCGGCCCCGAATCCGATCTGATGGTAGAGGCGGCAGCGCTCTGGGCTGCCTCGACAGCCTATGCCGGCGGTTACCAAGGTGCGGTCTCCTATGGACTCATCTCAGAGAAGGCCGATCAGCTTCTGCGGCAGTTCCGGCGGCTGGTTCAGTACTACGCGCGCGTTGAGACCGCCGTGGGCGGACAGCTTGTCGCGTTGACGGCTGTTGACTGGTCCGGTGACTACGAGACCACCTGGCAGGACGATGTGTCGGTCTCCGATATGGACTTACATCTTGACGCTGTGAGGTTGGCTTTGGCCTCCCGGCAGGCGTTGGTCCGCTTGGTCGGCGTCGTCACCTCGGGGGCCTTGTCGTTGGCTTCTAAGGCCTCTGTGCCGGGAGGGCAGATCCTCCTGTTGCCTGCGGTCTATAACTACGTCCGGGATGTCTTAGAGGAGCTTAGCCGGTACGCTGAGAGCCGGGGTCTGTCTTAGTGAGAGCATTGTCTGCGGAAGTGGCTGCCCATACCCAGGAGCAATTGTCCAATCAGGGACGGTTGCCCTGTCTACTGGTTGCGTCGCGTAACCACGTCAAGTATAACTAGTCAAGAACCCAACCGGGGAGGTATCGAATATGGCTGAGAGCGAGCTGCGGCATGCAATTGAGAAGTTCGCCAAGGATCTGGCGGCGAAGGCGGAGTCGTTTGTCGACGATATCAGCACGTTGGAGATACGCACCTTCACCACGCCCAGCGCGCAGATCACGCCGCTGGCGGGGGGAGAGCTGGATCTGACCGATCCTGCCATTGTAGAGCGGCTGAAGCTACGCGCCTACACCAAGATCGATTTCGACTGTGACACCACGATCTGTTTACCCGTCGATGCCAACGACCAGATCGATCGATCCGTCTGGGATATGCACCAGACGATGGTGAACCAGGCACTCAAGACCCGTGAGACGATGCTCCGGACGATGGGCGATGCGTTGGCCTCCGCGCTCGACGCCCTCCAGCGCGTGGTTGGGTGAGCGGTCGGCCAGTTTCCGGCTTGACAAAGGGAGTGATTTGCATACACTAGTGATAAGATCCCGGGGCTGATGTGCCCCAACGACGATCATGCCAGTATACGCAAGGAAGCGATAGTCTGATGGCAGCGGCCAAGCTGAGTCTCTCAGAGACCTACATGTATTATGCCTTCTATTTTAGCTGCCCCGTTCCGGGTCGGCCGCTTCCTGATGCCAAGAGGATGACGTAGATCAGGCAATCTCTTAGAGCAACAAAGACGTGGAGCGACCAGCTCCACGTCTTTTTTTGTGCTACCCAACAGGAAAGGAGATCGAAAGTGACGTGTCGGGGTGTGAGGGGCGCCATTACGGTGGCATCCAATACGCGCGAAGACATTCTGGGGGCGACGCGACTGCTGTTGGCTGAGATGGTGACCGCCAACGGCATCGCGATGGATGACGTGGCCAGTGTCATCTTTACGGCGACAGCCGACCTTGATGCGGTCTACCCAGCCGTAGCGGCACGAGAACTGGGCTGGACCCAAACCCCCTTGCTCTGTATGCAGGAGATGGCAGTGCGGGGGAGCCTCGATCACTGCGTGCGCGTCCTGATCCATTGGAACACGCCGCGTGCCGGATCGGAGATACAGCATATCTACCTTCGGGGTGCCAGAGCACTCCGGCCAGATCTCGTGGAGGGGAAGGCATGACAAGGATCGCATTCCAGGGCGTCGCTGGCGCCTATTCTGAGGAGGCCATTCGACAGTACTTCGGCACCGACGTGGAGACGATGCCCTGCCGGACGCTGGAGGAGATCTTCCCGGCGGTGGAGTTGGGACGGGCTGACTTCGCGATGCTGCCGGTGGAAAACGCTGTGGCAGGCTCCGTAGCAGGGGCGCTGGAGCTCCTACTGCAGCGGGATCTGCGGATCAACGCGGAGGTGATCCTGCGGGTTCGGCACAATCTGCTGGCGGTTTCGGGCACCAGACGTGACGAGATCAAACGAGTGCGGTCACACCCCCAGGCGCTCACACAATGCCAGCGTTATCTGGGTCGCTACGGTCTCAAGGGTGAGCCGTCCTTTGACACCGCCGGGAGCGCACGGGATCTGGTGGCAAACCCGGAGCCTGACGTCGCCGTCATCGCCAGCGCGCTAGCGGCGGAGCTATACGGCCTTCAGATCCTGGATCCGGCAATTGAGGACTTTCACTTCAATTACACTCGTTTCTTCGTGATGGGGATGGACGATCCACCCCGCGCCCAGCGCCCGAAGACCTCTGTGGTTTTCACGACCGGACATCGGCCGGGAGATCTGTACAAGTGCATTGGCGAGTTTGCTAACCGGGGGATCAACCTGACCAAGATCGAGTCTCGCCCGCGCCTCAATGAGCCGTGGCGCTACACGTTCTTTGTGGATTTTGAGGGACATTGTCAGGATGTCGAGGCCGAAGCGGCTTTGATGGGGTTGCTCCGGCACGCGTCGTTTGTGAAACTCCTCGGCTCCTATGCCGCAGCCACAACGCCGGTGCCGGAGGAGATCACTGGTTGACCAGGGGTTTTGCAGGTAGGGGGCTGTGACGAGGGGAGGCGGCTGACGTCTAGGAAGGACCGGCAATTGGAGGAGAGTTGTTTCCGGCGTGCATCTGAAACGCCAGAATCGAGTAAGGGGGAATGCGAGGGGATGAGATGATTATCATTATGCAGCACGGTGCATCACAGGCGCAGATATCGAATGTGACGGCTCGGATTGAGCAGATGGGCTGTCAGGCCCATCTCTCCGAGGGCGAGGAGCGGGTCATCATCGGTGTGATCGGCAACGGCCGGCCCATCGACAAAGAACAGGTGGCCCGGATGTCTGGGGTGGAGCGCGTCGTCCCGGTGCTTCGTCCCTTCAAGTTGGCCAGCCGCGAGTTCCACCCACAGGACACAGTCTTCCCGATCAACGGCGTTTCCATTGGTGGCGATCAGATTGTCGTGATGGCTGGACCATGTGCCGTGGAGAGCGAAGAGCAGGTCATGGAGACCGCCAAGGCGGTCAAGGCAGCCGGGGCCCACGTGCTGCGTGGCGGCGCCTTCAAGCCACGTACGTCACCCTACAGCTTCCAGGGATTGGGCGAACAGGGGCTGAAGTTGTTGGCAAAGGCCCGGGAGATCACGGGGTTGCCCATCATCACCGAGGTGATGGCCCCGGAGCAGGTGCCACTGGTCACGATGTATGCCGATATCCTGCAGATCGGGGCCCGGAGTATGCAGAACTACGCGCTGTTGCACGCTGTAGGCGAGTCACAGCGGCCGGTGATGCTGAAGCGCGGGATGATGTCGACGATCGAGGAGCTGCTGATGTCGGCGGAATACATCCTCTCTCACGGCAACAACCGGGTGATGCTCTGCGAGCGCGGCATCCGCACCTTCGAGACCTACACGCGCAACACGCTCGACATCAGTGCCGTGCCCTTGCTCAAGCAGCTCAGCCATCTGCCGGTCGTGGTGGATCCCAGCCATGGGACAGGCAAGTGGGAGCTGGTGGCACCCGTCGCGAGGGCAGCCGTCGCTGCAGGGGCCGATGGGTTGATCATCGAGGTCCATCCGAACCCGGAGCAGGCGATGTCTGACGGCGCACAGTCCTTGAAGCCGGCGCGTTTCGAGGATCTGATGAGGTCGCTGCAACAGATCGCCGCCGCCATCGGGCGCTCGGTGTGATGGGCACGGGCGCTGTGGTGCCTGGAGAGCCAGTGATGTCGACAGCAGTTGCAGACGCACCCTTGGAGGAGTTCGGGGACTTTACCATCGCCGTTGTCGGGTTGGGTCTAATGGGTGGTAGCCTTGCCGGTGCGCTGCATGGCAAATGCCGCCAAGTGA
>JAFGNI010000484.1 GCA_016927095.1 Anaerolineae bacterium
AGCCTATGAGCGTGATCTCGGACAGTTTGCTGACTTCGTCACCGCGTGCGGTGCCGCGCACGTATCGGACCTCGAACCCGAGGAGTTGGAGGACTTCGTCGGTTTTCTACAGGACAAAGGCTACAAGTCCTCGACGGTAGCCCGCAAAGTTGCGGCGACCCGTGCCTTCTTGAAGTTTCTCTATGCCGAGGGCGTCGCGGCGCCCGATCTGCTCGACTGGCTGCAGCAGCCTAAGGTCGAGCGGCGCCTGCCCAAGACGCTCTCCCGCGATCAAGTCGACCGCTTGATCGAGGCGACCTCCCTGGAAAAGACGCCGCTGGCCGTCCGTGACCGCGCGATCCTAGAAGTGCTCTACGCAACAGGGATGCGCGCTTCGGAGATCATCCAGATCCAGGTGAAGGATGTGGACACTGAGTTGGGAAGCATCCGCTGCTATGGGAAGGGCAGCAAGGAGCGCGTCGTCCCGCTCCACGGAGAAGCCATCCGGGCACTGCAGCGCTACGCAGACGAGGGCCGCCCGTATCTCCTGCGCGAGGCCGGCGAGGGTACGTATTTCGTCAATAACCTTGGCAGGCCATTGACGCGCCAGGGGCTGCATTTCCTGATCCGGCACTATGCCGAGGCCGCAGGACTCGGGGACTGGGTCACACCCCACACACTGCGGCACACTTTCGCGACGCATCTACTGGAAGGCGGCGCAGAGCTGCGGGAGGTGCAACAGCTGCTGGGACACGCGAGCATCACATCAACGCAGATCTACACCGAGGTGTCGAGCCGGCGACGGCGGGAAGCCTATGATCGGGCGCATCCGCGTGCGCAGTTCTCGGTGCCGGTGAGGGAACGGCATCGAGAGGATGATGGGCGAGAGAGCAAGGGCGAGTTGAGCCAGTAAGGAGAAGACCGATGGACACGTTCTACTCGATGGACATGCTGAAGGAGGCCGCGGCGGCGGTACGAGCACGCGCGGATACGAAACCCGAGGTAGGACTCATTCTGGGTTCGGGACTGAGCGCGCTGGCCGAGAGCGTGAAAGACGCCGTCGTGGTGCCGTTTGGCGACATTCCCCACTTCCCGGTCTCTACCGTTGAGGGACACCGTGGCCAGTTGGTCTTGGGAAACCTCGAGGGCAAAAGCGTCGTCGTGATGCAGGGGCGCGCCCACTACTATGAGGGCTACAGTATGGGTCAGATCGGCCTACCCATCCGCGTGATGGCCCTGCTGGGCGTGACAACGTTGGTCGTCACCAACGCTGCCGGCGGGCTCAACATGACCTACCAGCCGGGAGAGGTGATGATCATCCGCGATCATATCAACTTGATCGGTATGGCCGGCCTCAGCCCGCTGCGTGGCCCCAACCTGTCTGAGTTTGGCCCTCGCTTCCCAGGGATGAATGAGGCCTACGATCCGGAGCTCAGGGCCCTGGCCCGGGAGATCGCGCTGGAAGCGCGGATCGCCGTTCAACAGGGCGTCTACATCTGCTTGGCTGGGCCCAACTTCGAAAGCCCGGCGGACGTGCGGTTCCTGCGCGTCACCGGCGCAGACGCGGTCGGCATGTCCACCGTGCCGGAGGTGATCACAGCACGCCACAGCGGTCTGCGGGTGCTGGGGCTATCCGGCATCACGAACACCTTGGTCGGCGAGGAGGGCGCACCGCCACCCAACCACGAAGAGGTCCTTGAGGCGGGCAAGCTGCTCGTCCCGCGGCTGGAGACGATCATCCGAGGTGTACTCCTGCGACTATGACCGTTATCTTGAACTGGCTCAGTCAACAGGTCATCTGGATCTCGGTGATCTGTCTGATCGGGGCGATAGGGTACGTCATCTCGGCGATCGTAGCCAAACGGCGGCGCGATACGGCGCAGTTCTCGCTGGAGCGCAACATCTACCATCAACAGATGACCCGCGCCTGGTTAGTTGCAGGGCTTTTCCTGGCTCTCGCGTCCACCGTTTTTGCCGTCAGTCTCCACTGGATACCCGATAGCTTCCCGGGCAACAACCCGACGCCGACGCCCAGCAGCGGTCTGTATACCCTAACGCCTGCGCCCAGCCAGCCGGACGGCGCGCTCTCAGCCACCCAGGTGATTACCCAGGTCGTCGTGTCAGCACCCGAGACGCTCGCGACGGCTACGCCCACGCCCCCGTCGTCGCCGGTGCCGCCGGAGCTTCTGCAACCCGACTGCCCCGACCCAGGCGCCCAGTTAACCGTACCCGTGGCAGGCGGCGAACTGAGCGGGGTGGTGGAGGTCCTGGGGACCGCGCAGGTCAACGCCTTTTCCTATTACCGGTTCGAGGTGATCTTCCCCAGTTCCGAGACACCGAACTTCATTGCCCAGTACGACAACGCGGTCGAGAACGGCGCGCTTGGCTCGTGGGACGTGTCGGATAGCTCACGTTACCCGGCGGGCGGCCCCTACAGGTTTCAACTTGTCGTTGTCGACATTTACGGCAATACAACAACGTGTACAATTCCTGTAAACATCGCGGCGCCTGCAGAAGAGTAAGGAGGGTCCTGTGCTAGTCCGTGTCGCACGTGACGAAGATTGGGAGGGCTGTCTGGACGTAGACCTCTCCTATGAGACCGAGTTCGCCTGGCAGATGGATGAGCATCACAGCAGTGGTGAATGGGAGGTCTCATTCCGGGAGATCCACCTACCGCGCGTCCTACGCATCACCACCACCACGACAGATGAGAGTCAGATGAAGAGCTGGCAGAATCGGGACCAGTTCTGGGTTGCGATCGATCATCGCGAGGTTATCGGCTACCTCGGGCTGGATATCGATATTGCGCAATACCAGGCGCGCGTCACAGACCTCGCCGTCAAATCCGATAACCGCCGGCAGGGTGTCGCAACGGAGATGCTGGCGCGTGCCACGGAATGGTGTCTGCGGCAGCACATCCGCCAGCTGATCCTCGTAGCTCCGCTGAAGGCCCACCCAGCCATCAGCTTCGCGCTCAAACAGCATTTCACATTCTGCGGATTCCAGGATGGCTACTGGCCCGGCCAGGAGGTCGCGCTGTTCTTCTGTCAGAGGATCCGCTAACCCGGCCGGCTCAGGGAGCGGCATGGCGCTTGAACCGGAGTGGGGTGCAGGGTAAAGCCCTTGCTCTTCGACTTGGCTCAGCGCAACCCTGTGAGATCATAACGTTCAACAACCTATGGATTGGTTACACTTCCTCAGCCGCGCCAACGACGTCCTGACTGCAGGCGTCGGGGCCACAGCCCTTGCCCTGGCGCTCTACCTGCTCTTCTACAACCGCGCAAGCCGTGTAGCCCAGACCTTCGTCGGGCTGCTAGGATGCGTCATCCTGGTCTATCTGACCGACCTGTTGCTCACCAACATCCCCGATCTCTCAGCATCCGAGAGCCTGCTGCGGTTGCAGTGGATCGGTATCGCGTTCACGCCCTCTTTCTATCTGGAGTTCGTGCGCGCCCTCCGCCAGCCAGTCCTGAGGGACCGGTCACCTGGATGGCTGCGACCGGTGAGCTTTGGCATTAGCGCAGCCGTCACCCTAGCCGCGCTCTACAGCGACCTTGTCGTCAGGGGCCAGATCGTCTCCGCGGGAGCCTATCACCTCCGACCAGGGCCACTGTTCTACCCCTTCGCCGTCCTCTTCACCCTGGTTGCCCTTTGGGGGCTCCGCGACACGCTCATCACCCGCGAGCGGTGTTACACGCGCACGGCACGCCGCCGCATGGCCTATCTCGCCATCGGCTTTGTAGCCCCTGCGATGGGTGTTTTCCCCTATCTGCTCTTCACCGGATGGCCTACGGGGTTATCGTCCGGGGTCTTGCACAGCTTCCTGCTCCTGGGCAATATCGCGGTAGGGGTGATGCTGGTGATGGTGGCCTACAGCGTCGCCTTCTTCGGCACCCTGATGCCCGACCGCGTGATCAAGCACCGTCTGGTCCGCTTCCTGCTTCGGGGACCGTTCACCGTCATCCTCGCCCTTGTCGCCTTCGGCTTGGGTCTGACGCTGGAACCATGGCTGGGACTGGCCCAGTACACGCTCTCCCTGAGCGCCCTCGCCGTCGCCATCATCGGGACGCAACTGGGGGTCGAGCTTCTCAAGCCCGTGATCGATCTGCTGCTCTACCGGGATAGTGCCGCGGAGGTCACCCAGGTTCAGGAGCTGAGCCAGCGCTTGTTGACGACGGCTGATCTCAAGCAGTTCCTCGAGAACGTCCTAGCCGCGATCTGTGAGCTGATGCGCAGCGGTGGAGGGTTTCTTGCCATATTGGAGGAGGGCAAACTCCGCTGGGAGATCTGGTGCGACCTGTGGATGTCCCAGGAGGAAATCGCGCAGTTGCCCTTCGGCGAGGTCTCACAGGCCAAGGAAGAGGATGGTTTCATCCGCTGGAACAGCCACTGGATCATGCCATTGCGTGACAAGAGCGGCAACGAGCTCCTGGGCCTGATCGGCATCAAGACGCCGGACGTGGAGACCCCGCTGTCGCCCGAACAGGCCGACCACCTGGACGAGCTCCTGAGGCAGGCCTCCGCAGCGTTGGCTGACCGTCAACTGCAGCAGGTTGTCTTCGCAGCTTTCACCCCGCTGCTGCCCGAACTGCGGGACATCCAGATGCGTGGTGGCATGCTGCGCTATGACGCTGAGTCCGTTGTCGGTTTCTCCCTCGTGCAGTCTCCCGAGCTCCCTCAGTGGGTCCATGACGCGCTATCACACTATTGGGGCGGACCGCGCCTGACGGAGAACCCCTTGCTGGAGCTGGAGGTCGTGCGCCAGGCGGCTCGCGAATATGACGGCAACGTCGTCAAGGGATTGCGCACGGTGCTAACCAATGCAATTGAGCGTTTGCGCCCTGATGGTGAGCGCAAGTTGACAGCACCCGAGTGGCTGTTATACAATATCTTAGAGATGAAATTCCTGCGCGGGCAGAAGGTCCGCCAGGTGGCTATGCGCCTCGCCGTCAGCGAGTCGGACTTATACCGCAAGCAGCGAATTGCCATCGAAAACCTGGCCGACATCTTGGCAGAGATGGAAAGAGAAGCACAGAACGCAACTGAGCCACGCCCGGAAGCGACACATTCAATCCTATAGAGAAAGCGCCCGGATCCTCCCCTTGTGTTGACCTTTAGCGTAGCGCATTATCGTGAGTCAAGGAGTCACGGAATGGACCACTATGTCCCCCCCTACTGCCCCCCGTGCGAGTTGTATTGGCAGACCATTCTGGAGGAGGGTCCCATCAGCATCGGTAACACCCCTAGCGCGTGGGAGTGGATAGAAGCCCCTGCAATCCCACTGGAAGTATGGGACGAAGCCAGTGAGATGGAACGCAAGCACACAGTGATGGAGCTGGCGATCGACGGCTACAACCGTGGTGGTCTGATTGCGCACTGGAAGGAAATCGAGTGCTTCGTGCCGGCCTCGCACCTGATTGAGTATCCGTTCCCAGCCGACCCCGAGGCCAGGGAAGCGCGGTTCGCGACCTATGTGGGCAAGGTGTTGCGCCTTTGCCTGATAGAAGTCGAACCAACCCGCAACCGTATCCTGCTCTCCGAACGACAGGTGGATGAGTGCGAGATTGAGGAACCTGAATGGCCGGACTGGCTCTGCATTGGCAGCATCTGCAAGGGCAAGGTGACCAGCGTGCGTCCGTTTGGCGCGTTTGTCGACATAGGTCCCCTTGAAGGTATGGTTCATATCTCGGAAATCTCTTGGGGACGCGTCCGGCATCCGAGCGATTTTGTGGAGCCGGGTCAGGACGTGAGGGTCAAGATTCTTAGCGTAGATCTAGAGCATCAGCGTGTGGGCCTCAGCCTCAAACGGCTCTGCCCGAATCCTTGGGACACTGTAGAAGATCATTTCAGACCGGGCGACGTGGTCACCGGAACCATCGCCAGCGTCGAACGCTTTGGGATCTTCGTCGAGCTGATGGAGGGCATCGAGGGGCTGCTGCACATCTCGGAGCTGAACCACGTGATGAGCCCGGATGATCTCCACAGGCAGTACTCAGACGGTCAGGCGATTACCGTGCAGATCGTTGATATCACCCCTCACGAGCACCGGATCGCACTCAGATTGGCCACACCGGAAACGCCCTATGCCGCAGCGTAAGTCCACATCGACGCGTAGGTCGACGCCACAGCACAAGTACGAGAGTATGGCGCGACCTCGAGGGGGCACCTCAAGGCGCCAGAGCGCGTCCTCAAGCGGGACCTCCTCAAGGGGAGCATCCCAGAAGGGAGGGGGCACCGGCGATTCCTGGGGACAGCGCCTGGGGCAGGCCATTTGGGCCTGGGTCTCAGGCCCTGCCGGGCAACAGATCGTCTCCCTCATCGTGATTGCCCTGGGGGTCGTGACCTTCATCACCCTCATCCCGGGCATCAACTCGGGCGCCATCATTGGCGCCTGGGTGCGATTCCTGGTCTTCGCGTTTGGCTGGGCCGCCTATCCGGTGGCAGCGATGATCACGGGATTGGGCCTGCTCTGGTTGCGTCACCTGGTACACCGCGTCACGGCATGGCGATGGCGCCCGTTTCTAGGCTTTGAGCTGGCCCTGATCGGTCTGCAGACGCTCACCTATGCGTTGATCAACCAACAGAGCTGGCGCTTGGTTGAATCAGGCAAGGGTGGCGGCGTCATCGGATGGGCGCTCTTCCTCTTTCTCAGCGACTACTTCGGGCCGCTGATCACCGGCGTGGTGATGGCCCTCGTGGTAGTTCTGGGCATCGCCTTGGCCCTCGATCTCACATATCGAGACCTGCAGACCCTGGGGCACCGCCTCTCGGAGGTCTGGCAGGCCTGGCGGGCCCAACGTGCCGCCAACCGTGCCATACGCCAGGCCGCGCGGAAAGCACAGGCCTTTGACAAGCCGTCCGAGACTTACAGCCCGGCAGCCGGCGTGGCCGTCTCGCAAATGGGGCGCACGCCCGTGCCGCTCCAGTCGCTGCCGTCAGGAGCTGAGGCAGCAGAAAGCGGCTCCCGGTCGCGCGAGACACGGAGCAAGCCCAAGATCCACCAACAGCAGACCATCGCCAAGCCGCGCCGCACGAAGGGATCCCTGCACCTTGCGCCGCTGAGCTTGCTCCGGGAGTCACGGACCGCAGGAATGGATCCGCAGGAGATCGAGCACAAGAGCCAGATCATCGAGAAGACCCTGGAGCAGTTCGGCGTGCCGACGCAGGTGACCGAGGTCCGCCCAGGCCCTACCGTGACCCAGTTTGGCGTTTCGCCCGGCTATATCAGCCGCGGTGCCGATGGCGGGCGCCCGCGCAAGGTCCGTGTCAGCCAGATAGCCTCACTGGCGGACGATCTGGCCCTGGCCTTGGCTGCGAGCTCGCTGCGCGTGGAGGCGCCGGTGCCGGGTCGAGCCGTAGTCGGCATCGAGGTTCCCAATGCAGAGAGCAGTTTGGTCGGCTTGCGCGCCGTCCTGGAGAGCGAGGCCTTCCACAAATGCGGGAAGCCGCTCTGCTTTGCCGTCGGCCTGGATGTAGCCGGCGGGCCGCAGGTCGCCGACCTCTCACGGATGCCCCACCTCCTGGTCGCGGGCACGACCGGCAGTGGCAAGTCGGTTTTCGTG
>JAFGNI010000064.1 GCA_016927095.1 Anaerolineae bacterium
AGTGAGTCCGGGTCCACGCCTTGAGCCCGCCACCACGCAGGCCCCAACCATCGCGGCCCATCTGACCGAACCAGCAACGTCCAGCCCTCTTGCGGTGCCGCCACCGGGTCGGCAGCGGTAGTCCCTCCGAGCTCTCCTGCGCAAGCCGTAAGGCAGAAAGCGACCAGCACGAGGATAGCCAGGGCGCTGACGCGCCACTGGGTCATCCACGCCTCCACAGCCAGATGCCGGCGGAGACCAACCCAATGCCCGTGACAGCTGCCGCGACCAATAGGAGACCCGCTGGGATAGATCTGGAGGCCGGAAGTCCCTCGACCACGATGCCATCGCCTGAGGCCGGATCGGCGGGCGTCGGGGACTGGCTCACAGCTGAGACGGTCGGACTTGCCACCATCTCCACGACGTCCGTGCCCGTGTTGCGTGCCACCGCCATATCCGTCGTGGGCGGCACCAGCCCAGTCGGCGTCGGACGAGCATGACGGGAGCGCGGCGTCGCCGATGGCTGCCGCACCACCGTGGGAGCAATGGTGGGCTGTGGTGTCGCGGTCGGACGCAGCGTCGCCGTCGCGCCGGTCGATGGGCGCCGTGTCGGCGTCGCCAGCGGCGACAGGGATGAGTTCGGCAACGCTCCATTGCAGCTACCGGACACAGACAGTTCCACGACGAAGGCCTCCGAGGTCCCATCCCGGTAGGTAACCCGCAGCGTATGCGTTTCGTCCTCGCAGGGGCAGTAGGTCCGGGCACCCTGTCCTGTCGCAGCACCGCCGTCGAAAAAGACGGACCGAACGTTGTTAGCGATCCACTGCACTGTGGTGCACTCACCTGCAGAGAGAGAGGTCTCCTCTGCCCAGAAGCGCACGCTCGCTTCTGGCGCCGGCGTATCTGTCGCTTGACTGGATGATGGCGTCGCAGTGGATGTAGCGGTTGGTGTAGCCGTATCTGTGTCTGTAGGAGGTGTTGTCGGGGGAGGCGTCGTGGGATCAGGCGTTAGGTCGATACCCGCTGACTCCGGTCCGACCATCTCCCCAGGACTCCCGTTGGCAGGCACATCCTGCACCTTGTAGTAGTAGAGCACCCCCGACACGATCTCTGTGTCCATGTACTCGTAGAAGGCACCGACGCCGAAATCCTCACTGGGTATGAACTGCTCGCTTGGGGCATCGAGCGGGAGTCTGACATAGCCAGTGTCAGGATTCTCGCTTCGCCAGACGTAGAAACCGAGATTCCCGATCTCGCTGGCGGTCTCCCAATAGACGAAGATCTCCTCTTCGCCCGCCTCGACTTCGAATCCCGCAATGGTCACAGCCGACAGGACGAGTGAGACTGACAGCGGCCCAAGCAGTAGGGTGATGACAGCCACCACCGCCAGATGACGGGCTAACTTGGGAGCATGCATCGTGATGGGGCCCTTTTCCTCACCTCACACAGATCCAGAGGCAGGGACAACCGATCTGAACCACCTGGTTCCGCGAACAAGACCAACACAATCTGATTGGCAAGCAGCCCTAGACAAAGCACGCCAAGGTCTGGAACTGAAACGCGTCACGCTCTCAAAGACTCAGCCGAAACCGGCGTTGTGGGGCTAGGCTCCTCATCCTGTTGCCACCACTCCAGGACAAAGACAACCAGAACACTCAGCATACCGGCTGCGGCGCCGGCGATCGCCGTGTTGAGCAACGTGCGAGGGCCCACAGGCCTCTCTGGGACGGCGGCACGGCTTGCCAGGAGCATCTGCCCATCCTGATCTCCGGCCGTGATCTTGCTCTCCTCGACCTTCCTCGAAAGGGTTACATAGGTCTCATCTGCCACGCTTTGCGCCCGCTTCAGACGATCACGCTCGGTCTGCGCCAACTGGAGTCGCTCTTGCAGGGCCAGTATCTCCGGCTCCAGCGCGGCAAGCTGCTGCGACACCTGCTCGCTGCGCCGCTCCAGCGTCAGGACTAACCCATCCAGCAGGTCGAGTTGCTCACCCAAGCTCTGATCCGAAAGCGCATCCGGATCCGTGATCTGGAGTTGTATGGGTATCCCAGACTGAGCATTGAAGGCTTTCACCTGCAACGACAGCGCCGTCAGCCGGTCCCCAAACGTGATGCTGTAGGACGCCGGCTGGTTCGCGAGTTGCGCGCGCAGATCGCGGATATCCTGCATCAGGTAGCTGATGTTGTCACGATCACTGAGATAGTGCTTCTGCGCATTCAGTTTGGCCGACAACTCATTTCCGAGGACGTCGATCTGGTTCGTGGATTGGAAGGCCACCAGCGCTGCCTCTGCATCCGCCAGGTCACGCTCTGCGCGCTCTAGCTGCTCGCTAAAGAAGCCCAGATCATCGCCTGTGGCGCCATAGATGTCGTTCACGTAACGCACAAGCACGCGGGCCCAGGTATTGGCGATCTCTGCGGTCTCCTGCGCATAGGAGGAGGTCGCTTTCAGCCGAAGCAAGCTTGGATCGGAAGCGTTTTCCGCCTCAACCATACCTCGGAGACTCTGCCACTGCTCCAACTCGGCAGGTTGCGTCGGCAGCTCTTCCCACAGAGCCTGCAACACATCATCACTGACCGCCAGGTCCTTGAAGATCGCATAGGATGGCTCGATTTCATTGGTCTCTAGACGAGGGTCGAACTGCATTATGTACCGAGCATCCGTGATGGCCACCAAAGCAGAAGCCTCATAGGTTGGAGGAAGCAACCGGCTCACGCCAAAGGCTACCACGGCGCTGATGATGACAGCTCCGACGATCCACATCCAGTTCTTGATCAGAACGTCGACATAGACCCGCA
>JAFGNI010000065.1 GCA_016927095.1 Anaerolineae bacterium
CACGCCATAGGCCAGCGCCACACCCAGGGCATTCGCCAGGTAGTCGAAAGGATCGTAGACGTTGGCCATGAAGCCGAAGCCATTGGTTACCTCGAAGGCCTCAACAACGATCAATGCAATCAGAGCCGATGGCAATCTCGTTAGCCGACCATCAGCGCCCAGGATGACAAGAAAGTAGACAGCATAGGAAACGGAGAAATTCCCAAGATAGTTGTAGACGAGCTCAGGGATGGAGCCGGACAGCCAGCGCTTGAGCACCAGTCCCAGCACGCCAACCAGGATCATCGGAATACAGCGCCTGCGCACGCCGGGAACCATCGAGAACACCTCCGCTTGCCCACTATAGACTAGACCGCACCTTCCGCCAATCTCAGGAGCTTCACGAAGCGGGAGAACCGGATGTGGCGGCGGATGCCGAGGCGAACGTCTACATCGCGGCCTGCAGGCGACGCCCGTCTCGAACACTCTGCTTCTGTCACGTCCGAAGCCGATGGATGACTCTACCGAAAGAACTTGAACTCAACGCAAAGGCCGCAGAGAGCGCAGAGAAGACTTATCATTTTCGGTGTCTCGCGGAGTAGAACTAGAGATTCTCGATCTTTCCTTTGCGTTCTCTGCGTGCTTTGCGGTGAGATGCCCTCTCTTCAGAGGAGTCATGGATGGGCACGATATCGTGTGCCCGGTGGCAGGCCGGCTATTGCCCCATAGGTGGAACACACCCGCGCACCGCTACGCGATGGGGATGCGCAGCACCTGTGGGTCACAGCCCTCTGACGAGACCGTCATCTGCAAGGTCCTAGCATCCGGCCCAACGCACACGACCGCCAGCGCCTTGCCATAGTAGGTGGTGGTGCTGCCGCTGTCGAAACGTTCCTCGGTGCAGGGATTGGCGTTGCCGAAACCCAACAGCTCACCCCCATCCACGGTCACCGAGAGCGTTCGATCGTCGTTGCTTTCGACCACGCCGTTTTCGCCCACCAAGTGGACGTTCACATAGACGAGGTCTCCCGCCTTGACGGTAGTCTCCTCAGGCTTCAAGGTGATGCGCGTCTGGCCCGTGGCGGAGACGAGCTCGCTCTCAGACAGCTTGGCGCCACCCTGATCATAGGCCACAGCCCTGACGGTGCCGGGCGCGTAGGTCGTCCGGTACAGTGCCTTGAAGGCTTTGATCTTCTTCCTGCCCAGGGACGTCCCGTTGATGAACACCTCCACTTCGTGGGCATCGACAAACACGTCGATCTCGGCTCGGTTGCCGTCACAGCCCTTCCACGCCCAGCTGTCTACCGCATTCGTCCCCCGCCATAGCCCCTTGCTGACGCGCTCACCGGGGTGATTCGCCGGACGTACCCCGATATAGGGTTCCTTCCCAAGCCCCCAGACCGCAGCCGCATACGCCGCCGGCGCGCCAGGATTGCCCAGGATGTCGATCGCGCCGCACTCGGATATCAGCCAGGGATAGGGCTTGTGCATCCCGGACCCATCGTACGCCCAGGCGCCGATGCTCGCTTCGCCCAGGTAGTCCCAGCCGGTCCACATGAAGTCGCCAATGACGTGAGGGTACTTCTTCACCAGGTCCCAGTTCTTGGCGAGGTTGTGATGGAAGGTTTCGCTGCCACAAACCACCCGGTCGGGGTGCTGCTTGCGATCTCGCGCATAGCGCCCGGCGCCGTAGTTGTAGCCGGCGATGTCCAGGGCATCGAGGCAGGGACTCGCGATGCGATCCGCAGCCCTGGAGCTGGATATCCGGCTCATCACCGGTCCGACAATGGAAATCAAGGTGTTGAAGAAGAGGCTGCCGGATGCCTGCTGCTTTCTCTCCTTCTTGGGCTTGGTATCAGAAGAAGGCCCTTCTTCCTTGAAGATCCCCATACCTTTGCTCGCCATGAAGATGAGAAAGCTATTGATGCCGGCTGTCACGGCACGATTGCGGTCCAGGCGGTGGAGGTAGTCCACCATCTCCCGGGCCAACTGCACGCCGCGTTCCTCGTACGGTTCTGAGACCTCATTGCCGATGGAGTACATGATGACCGAGGGGTGGTTGAAGTCCTGGTCCACCATCGCCTTGAGATCCGCCAAGTACCAGTCATCGAAATCCGAGGCGTAATCGTACTTGGTCTTGTGCATGGTCCACATATCGGCGAACTCATCCATGACATACATGCCGTACCGGTCGCACGCCGCCAGCAGCGCTTGGCTGGTGGGGTTGTGGGCGCTGCGGATCGCATTGAACCCGGCTTCCTTCAGGATGCGGACGCGACGGGCTTCGGCCTGGTCATAGGCGCAGGCGCCGAGGATACCGTTGTCGTGGTGAATGCAGCCGCCACGCAGCAGCGTCTCCTTGCCGTTGATGAAGAGGCCCTGGTTGAACCATGCCACCGTACGAATGCCGAAAGCCTCGGTCACTTCATCCAGGACACGACCGTTTTCACGGAGCGTCACACGGCACCGGTACAGATTCGGCGTTTCCGCGGACCACAGCCTGGCCTCTTCAATGCCGAGCTCCACCGCAGCGCCGCTACCTGTGGCAACCACGGTATCCCCATCAAGGATCTCAATGCCGATCTCACCCCCGTTGGCAGCCGTCTCAACCAGGATCTTGGCGGGCGCATAAGAGAGGATGGAGACCTTCACACCGTCCGGCGCGATGTGGGTCTTGTTCCCCACCAGCAGGTGCACGGGGCGATAGATGCCGCTTCCGGAATACCAGCGGCTGTTCGGCAATTGTGAATTGTCGACAACGACCCGGAGGGTGTTCTCCTTACCGATTTCGAGGAAAGCATCGGCCTCCACAAAGAAGCGGGTATACCCATAGGGTCTGCCGCCGGCTTCTTGACCATTGAGATAGACCTTGCTGTGCCTGTAGATGCCCTCAAACTCGAAGACGGTGTGTTTGTCCTGCCAGGCCTCAGGCACGGCGAAGATCTTCTCATACACGTAGACGCCGCCCGGGAAGTAGCCGACCGCATTGCCACCCGGGCTTTCGGGATCCCGCACTTCGTGGATCATAGCGTCGTGGGGCAGGTCCACGCTGATGGCGTCTGCTTCGCGTCCGTCGTTGTAGAAAGTCCACCCCTGGTTGAAGTTCAGCTTCTGCATGACTTAGGCCTTTCGCTAGCTGCTTCCTGGTGACATACGAGACAACGGCTACGGTGCACCCTTCCTCAGATGACCACATTCACTTC
>JAFGNI010000485.1 GCA_016927095.1 Anaerolineae bacterium
CTGGTGGACGGGATACCCAAGACGCTGTCGCTCAAGCGCATGCTTCAGGTCTTCCTGGGTCACCGCATCGAGGTCCTGGTTCGCCGGACCCAATATGATCTGAACAAGGCGCAGGAACGCGCCCACATTCTCGAAGGGCTGCTTATCGCCCTGGATCACCTGGATGCCGTCATCCAGACGATCCGCGAATCTCCGGACGTGGATACGGCGCGCACCCGGCTGATGGCACGCTTTGGACTCACCGAGGTGCAGACACAGGCCATCCTTGACATGCAACTACGCCGGCTGACAGGCCTGGAGCGCCAGAAGCTTGAAGAAGAATATGGCGAACTGCTCAAAACCATCTCCTATCTGGAGGGACTTCTGGCCTCGCCGCCCCAACAGCGGTATGTCATTCGCAAAGACCTGCTGGAGCTGAAGGAGAAGTACCAGGATCCGCGGCGCACAGAGATCCTGCCCCATGTCGACGGTACCTTTGACGAAGAGGATCTCATTGCCAAAGAAGACGTGCTGGTGTCCATCACACAGCGCGGTTACATCAAGCGCGTGCCATGGACTGTGTATCGCGCACAACACAGGGGCGGGCGCGGGGTCCGTGGCATGGCCACGGGCGAAGAGGATGAGATCAACCTGCTGGTGTCGGCCAATAGCCACGACGCCTTGCTCTTCTTCACGGACCACGGCAAGGTCTACCAACAGAAAGTCTATCAGATCCCAGAGGCCGGGCGCACCTCCAGAGGCGTCCTCCTAGCGGGCATCATGGCCATCGCACCAGAGGAGCACGTCACGGCGATGGTGAATGTGCCCGACTTTGAGGAAGCGCGCTACGTGATGATGATCACGCGCCGTGGCTACACAAAGCGCGTCAACCTCAAGGAGTTCGAATCCGTCCGCCCGAGCGGGCTCATCGCGATCCGTCTCAACGAGGACGACGAGCTTGGGTGGGTCCGCCTGACACAGGGGACGGATGAGCTGATCTTGGTGACGGAGCAGGGCAAAGGCATCCGTTTCTCGGAGCAGGACGTCCGGGCGATGGGCCGCGGGGCCCGTGGGGTCATCGGCATGCGCCTGGATGAGGGTGATCGCGTTGCTGTAGCAGAGGTCGTCGAGCCCGGAGGCAAGCTTTTCCTGGGCTCAAGCACGGGCTACGGTCGCTGTACACCCTTGGAGGAGTTTCGCACCCAAAGAAGAGGCGGCAGAGGCGTCCGAGCCTACAAAGTCTCCAAGATAACCGGGCCAATCTCTGATGGTCGCGTCGTCCAGGACGAAGACGAGCTCACGCTGATGTCCGAAACCGGCATAATTCTGCGGACCAAGGTCGTGCGGATCCCGGAGTTGGGGCGCTACACGCGTGGTGTGCGGATGATGGACCTCAAAGAGGGGGACCGCGTCGCTTCGGTGGCGCGCCTCTTCAACGACCAGAATGGGGAAGCCGACGAACAACCCAACTCGGAAGCGCCAGACGCCGCCAACTCGAATCCGCTGCCGGATTTCGAAGATAGCAACGGAGACACGATCGATGACGACGATGACAGCGATCTGGACGACGCCGGCGTCGATGAGGACGACGCATAGCGTAGGCGGGCATTCAGACGGCGTGGCGGGATGGGATTGACAGGATCTTGAGGAGATTGTGATGACCGAGACGATGCGTGGCACCTTCGCCAGGAGAGTTCGGCCCACCGCAAATCAGTTGATCGCCCTGCTCCCGGAGGCCGATGCTGATCTCCTCGCTGAGACCTTGGTTGCGATGGCCAACGCTGACGGAGGCAGTATCTACGTGGGCGTAGCTGAGGATGGCAAGCCGACAGGGTACGTCTTCCCCGAGGATGTCAGCGACGTCGTCGAACAAGCAGAACTCCGGTGCCGACCACCTATCCTCGCAGAGTGGAACCAGACGGAAATCGGGGGACGTTTCGTCTTCATCGGGCATGTTACCCGCAGCCACAGCTTGCACACGCTCGATGATGGTCGCGTGCTGGTACGTACGGGCACTGAGAACCGCACGCTGTCCGGCGCACAGCTCCAGCAGGTTGCCACGATGCGATCCACCGGCGATTACGAGGCCGAACCCGTCCCAGGAGCCACGCGGGCTGACCTGGACGACGCCGTCCTCGAGGAGTTCATCCGCGTATGGCAGGAGCGGCAGGGGCGCCAGCTCACCCGCCCCATCGACGATCTATTGCGGGAGATGGGATGGTTGTTGCCCAATGGACAGCCCACCGTCGCCGGCATCCTACTCTTTGGCAAATCCCCCACGACGTTCATCCCGCGATGCGGTGCTACATTCGTGCGGTTCAATGGAGAGCAGTCCCGCAGAGAGGAACGGGGCGGCTATGGTCGCCGTGTCGAGGTGTACGGTCCCCTGGCCCATATCATCAAGCGCACCTTCGATATCATCAAAGAGGAGATCCACATTGGGGCGGTGGTGCAGAGCCTCAAGCGCGAGGAACGGTGGATCTATCCACCTCCGGTGATCCGCGAGGCGCTGGTCAACGCCGTCGCGCACCGGGACTACCGCCTGAGCGGCAGGGGCATCGAGGTCAGGATGTACGCGGACAAGCTTGCGATCAGCAGCCCCGGCGGACTGCCCGGCTACATCACGCTGGACAACATCATCGAGGAGCACTTCTCGCGCAACCCACGCATCGTCACCGGCCTCTATCAGTGGGGGTACATTGAGGAACTGGGGATGGGCGTCGACCTGATGTATGAGGAGATGGTCAACGCGGGACATCCGCCTCCGGCTTTCAAGGCGACAACCTCTCTGGTCACCGTCACCTTCGAGGCTCAGCAGAGACGGGTAACCCTTCCGACAAGCGCCGCCAACCTCACCATGAACGAGCGCCAAACCAAGGCCCTTAGCTACGTCCAAGAGCATGACCGTATTCGCAGCCGCGACTACCAGGAGCTCTGCCCGGATGTGAGCCCCGAGACCTTGCGCCTGGACCTGGCAGACCTCGTCGAAAGGGGCGTGCTGCTCAAAGTCGGCCAGAAGCGGGGTACCTACTATATCCTGAAGTAGCCTTGCGCGCGCCACCGGCGGGTAGATGCGCGCTCCAGAAGGGACGGGTTGTCAGGGCAGGGAACCACCTACATCAGGGTGATTTGCAGCCACCGCGGGTAGCCGTAGGAGTCAGCAGCTCTCAACGCATAGCCGCCAAGGGTGCCCAAGACCTGACGTGCGACCCGCTCAAGTGTGTGCGTCAGGGTCCCCGTGGGACCGACCGCTTCAAAGGCCAACGTCCACGCTCTTTGGTCGCCAACGCGCAGATCCGCCAACTCCACCGAGCAGCTGGGTATACTGAGATCAGGTACATCCAGCACGCTGATCCGTCCATCTGAATCGATCCGGTAGTCGCGCAGCCAGCGCGCTTTTTCGACCGCCACCCACGCATCCAGTGCTTCTAGGGTCGCGCAGTCTTCTGCGGCAGATTCCAAGGGGAATCCCCACTTCTGCCATTGCTCGACCAAGCCCGCGGTGTCCTCGCTAAAGACGACGTGCCGGGACGATCCCAGGCGCTGCTTCACCTCGATACGTCCCTCACGGTACTTGATGCCCAAAGCGTCGGTGTCCTTGACCAGCAGATAGTGATCCGTGCGCGGCGGCTCTGAGGTCACACGGTCATCAGGCGCCACAAACCAGGCAAGCAGGCGAGACGGTACTATGCCCATGTAGAACCAACGGACTTCCGCGGTCTTCAGCACCATAGTGTCATCCGGGTTGTCATTCAGCCCGCAGCTTTGCCGTCAGGGCCTTCAGCTCGCCCAGCGAACCGGTGTCAAACCAATCTTCTATCAGATGGAAGGAGATGGAGTACGGTGAAGGCAGACCCAGATCACCGGAGATCAACCCCTCCCGGATGGCCTCGCGCGTGAACCATCGCGCATCTTCCAACTCACCATCGTTGAGGTGAATCTCCGTTGAGGCAGCCTCCGCCGTGAACCCGACCATGAGGGACTGCGGAAATGGCCATGGCTGTGACGAATGATAGGTGACGGCCCGTATCTCGATGCCGGTTTCCTCCGCAACCTCCCGGGCAACTGCGGTCTCCAGGCTCTCGCCGGGCTCCACGAAACCGGCGATGTTCGAATACCGCCCCTGGGGCCAACGGCCCTGACGCCCTAGCAGACACCGGTCGCCCGAGGTTACCAACACAATGATAGCCGGATCCACACGCGGGAAGTGGACTTGCGCGCACGCAGGATTGGTGCAACGGCGGACATACCCACCTTCCTCAAGGTTGGTGGGACTGCCGCACTGACCGCAGAACCGGTGCTGTCGATGCCAATGGATCATCGCCTTGGCCTGTGCGGCGAGCGCCCCCTCTTCCGCATCAAGCAGCGATGCCGCGCCGCGCAGGTCCAGAAACTGCCCGAGACTCCGCGTGTCCTCTTGGGCGAGCTGACACGCATCGCCCATCCCGACAGCGAAGTAGGTGACACCGCCCAGCTGCCCCAGCAACACGATGTCAGTCTGCGCGTCAGGACAGCGTCCCTGCAATGTCGTCACATCCGAGGGGCTGAGCCGGGAGAGGTGTTGGGGTACCGTCTCCTCCAGTAGAATCTGATCCTGCCAGACAACCACGAACCGTGTCTGTGGATGCTCGAAGGTCTGGGCCAGCCAGGTCTCATCCTGTCGACGGCTGTGAGCCCGGTCCACGGTGTGCGTCACAAAGGCATTGCGCTGAGCGCGAAGGTAGGGATCCATATCGGGTGGACGATCTCCAGGGCGACTCTCGGTCATGGTCACCAAGCTCACACGTAACTCAGGTCGAAGTCTGCCAACGTATTGGCCAACAGATTCAGCCAGGCCCCATGCGGATGCCAGATCCGCAGCAAGGCCTGCTTGGCAACTGAGATTGGCGTGCCGAGGCGACAGACCCGGTAGGCAAAGACCAACACGGCCACGCGCATGTTCTTGATGCAATGGACGAAGACCTTATCCTGCTGGTAGAGGTCCATCAGGTCAAAGAAACGCGCGACATGTACCCGCGTAGGCGCCTCCCACGGGATGGCAAGGTGAACGTAGATCATACCCGCCTGCGCCACCAGGGCCCCCTCGTTCACCAGCGCTTCGTGCGCGTCAGGCATAGCCAGGTTGATCACAATCTCGTAGCCCGCCGAGCGGAGATCGGCAAACTGGGAGAGGGTAGGCTGTCCGCCTGTCCCCAGTTGATCGGTGATCTCCAGGAAGCTGACTATCGTCTCCAACCCGCTCCTTGGCATCGGCCCCTCACTTTCAGTAGCACGCTCGCCGAGGTACCGGATACAGCTCTGGACTCAGCCAGCTATCGCAGTATACAAGTTCGACAAAGCCAGGTCAATGCCTGAGAGGTGTATTTCAGGACGGGCAAGCCAGGTAAGTCTTGGCTGAACCGCATAGGTCCAACTGCTGTCATCCCCGTCCTGAAATACACCCGTTTGAGAGGCGTTCTGGACAAAAAACGCAGAGGCACCTACAATGATTGCATTATAGGAGGACGCAATCAGCCTTTATGTCGCCCAGATCACAGAAGACTACCGCCCAGACCCTCGCACTCTCGGTCCTGTGTGTCGTCCTGGCTGCCGTTGTGGTCGTGCTGCTTGCCAAGATCTTCGAGACAGCACGGGCCCTGCCGGCGAATGGCAACGCGAACGGGGTCAGGATCATCACACCGACGCCCATCCCGATGACGCCCTCACCGACTCCGACGGCGACCGCGACCCCAACGGCGACGCCGACGGCTACGGCAACGCCGACCCAGACCCCCACGCCGACCTCGACACCCACCGATACGCCGACGCCGACACTCACCCCGACGCCGCTGCCGCTTAACCGTCCGACAGCCGTGCCCATCCAGATCTCACAGAC
>JAFGNI010000486.1 GCA_016927095.1 Anaerolineae bacterium
GGCTGTGTGGTTGGCGGGCGCTACGACCACAGGCCCTGAAGCCGGATTCTCCCGACACAGAGCACTGTGGGTCATAGGGGCGTGGGGTCAGGGCCTGCGCCGGCAATAGCACCGGCAGGGCCTAGCACGCCCTCGTGGGCCCTCCTATTCCTGGGATGAACGATAGCGTGATAGCGCCAGGTCGCGCGTGGCGGTCAGGGCGTTGGCGGCACCCTCGCCCAAGGGCAGGACACCGCCATCCGCGAAGTAGGCGAAGTCGAAGTGGACGGGATCGCCGGCTGCTTTGCCTGGGAGCGGCATCAGCCTAGCCGTCAGCGGCTTGTCGAGGCGTACCGCAAGCGCGGCAACGTCGTAGAGCAGGCCGGCAAGGGCTTCTCGGCTGGCATCCCCAGGGATAGGAACGGTATCGAGGCCAGTTCCGCAGACTGCGGACCATTGAAGGAGTTCCGGTATACGCAAATACCCTTCTGCTGCTCGTTGAGCGAGAATGCTGTCCTCCAGAACCGGCAGCATCATACCACAGAACCCCGCGTGCTGGAAGACCGCCTCCTGAATCGCGCTGGTCAGCAGAGCGGCTGCCGCCAGTGTCCCCGGCGCTCCCAGCGGGCGACCCGTAAGGGCCTCCAATGCACCGCCGATGCTGTCTCGAGATCCAGGGAAGGGCGCCAATGAGAAGTCTGTACCGAGGAAACGGAGTTGATGTGCGCCCGCAATCTCGCGGGCAGTGGCCTCCATACGTTGTGCGTGCTCATGAACCAAGTTTCTGAGCCGGGCAGAGGCCTCGGCGGCTGTGGCTGATTCAGTTGTCGCCGCCACCGCAAGATCGGCCGACTGCGTTGCGATGGCGAAGGCCGGGCTCCCGCCCGTTCCGGCGCTATAGGCTGCCGGGAAAAAGGGGATGCCGGGCGCCACATTGGCGAGCGCTGCGAAGCGCAAATTACCAAACCCGTCGTCGATCTTCGATGCCTCTCTTATGACATCGGCCGCTTTCAAGATGTTGGCCCCATCGATCGTCTGGGAGCCGGGCTCAACGACATGACAGGTGGCGAAGAGGTTCTGGGTTGCGCGCAGGATTTCCGGCAGATAGGAGAGGTTGCGCGGACTGGCTGGGCCAAGGGATACAAACTCGAAGCCCGCGCGCCGGCATTGGGCTTCAACAGCGATGGCGGCGGCAACGGGATCCGGAGGTTTGTTGTGGCTGGTCAGCAAGCTGGTGGCGAGCCGTATCGTCTGAACCTCATATCCCGCGTCGGCGTATGCAGCAGCCGCTCTCTTAGCGGAACTGCCCAGATGGTCGATCTGGTCTTCGTCAAGGGAGCCGGCAAGATCGGCAAACAGCGTGATTGAGCGTATCTTCATCGAGAACTCCTTCGTATTGAATTACGCAAGGGCTTGAGGCCACAGTGTTCCTGAGCCGCTCAAACTCCGGGCAGTTTGTGCCCCTTGCGATTGCGGCGGCTGTCACTATCTGGTATAGTAATAGCACAGTCTTCATTGTTCGGCTACGCTGGTTTGTCGATCCGGCAAGACAGTCTTTCATACCCTGAAAGGAGCTAGCCATGCCAGTCATCACGATTTCCCGTCAGTATGGTAGTGGGGCGGTGGAGGTTGCCGAGCGCCTCTGTGAAGTCCTGGGTTACACCTACTTCGACAAGAATCTGATGGTTCAGGTCGCCACGGAGATGGGCATCTCTGGGGAGGAGGTTATCGACTTCTCCGAGGATACCTATCGGATGCGCAACTTCATGGAGCGCCTCTTTGGTCGCAGGCGCATGAAGACGGCACCCCCCAAACCTAAGAGCTTGCAGGAATCCATACGGGTAGAGACACTCAGCGAGGCGGACGGCATCAATCTTGTGCGGGATACGATCCTGGCTGCCTATGACCGTGACAACGTCGTTATCGTCGGTCGTGGGGGACAGGCGATCCTGCAGGAGAAACCGGGTGTCTTGCACGTCCGGCTGAACGCACCAGAGGGAGCGCGGGCTCTTCGGGTGAAAGAACGTGAAGGGGTGTCGCTGGCAGCTGCCATCGATCTGACGAAGACAAAGGACCAATCTGCGATCGCCTATCTTGAGCGCTTCTTTGGGATCAATTGGGACAATCCGACGCTCTACCACATCGTCCTCAACACGGGGAAATGGGAGCTCTCGGATGTCGCCGAGATCCTCATTGACGCTCTGACCCACCTAAGGACCATCTCCGAGATCATGCGGTAGATCTGGCTTCTGCAAAGGGCGCCGCTCTTCAGGGCGGCGCCCTTCTTGGTGTGCTGTCGTAGCGATATCTCAAACCGCGGGTAAGGCCTGATCCAGGTCTGCGAGGATGTCACCCACATCCTCTAGACCCACCGCAAACCTCACGAGACCGTCAGTGATGCCCGCTGCTATGCGAGCATCCCGTGGGACGCTGCGATGCGTTGTGCTCGCTGGGTGTGTGATGAGCGAGCGCACGTCACCGAGGCTGACCGTCCGGGCACAGAGCTCGACATTGTTGAGCAGCCGCACACCGGCGTCGAAGCCTCCCTTCAGCTCGAAGACCACGACGCCGCCGCCACCGCCGGGCATCTGACGTTGTGCTAACTCGAACTGGGGATGCGATGGGTGCCAGGGATACCGTACCCAGGCCACCCCCGGATGCTCGCAGAGCCATCCGGCAACCTGAAGCGCGTTCTCGTTGTGCTGCCTGACGCGGAGTGGCAGCGTGGTGATGCCGCGAGAGATCAGCCACGCGTTGAAGGGGCTGATGCAGCCGCCGAACCTCCGGATCGGGCCTGTGAGCACCTTGCGGACAAAGGCTGCCGATCCCGCCACCACGCCGCCCAGCGAGTCGCCGTGACCGCATAGGAACTTCGTCGCAGAGTGCACGATGACGTCGATGCCGAGATCAATCGGGTGCTGGTTCACCGGGCTGGCAAAGGTGTTGTCGATGACGGTCAGGATACCTCGAGTCTTGGCGATCTCCGCAATGGCCTCTAGATCGTTCAAAGCCAGGCTGGGGTTTCCAGGGGACTCCAGAAAGATCAGGCGCGTGTTATCTTGGACGGCTGCCTCGAAAGCGCCCGGATCGGACGCTTCTGCCAAAGTGGTCGCAACCCCGTACCGGGGCAGCTCCTCGGTGACGAAATGGTAGGTGCCGCTGTAGAGCCCCGTTGTTGCCACAAGGTGGTCCCCTGCAGAAACGGCTGCCAGAATAGCTGCCGTGACGGCTGCCATGCCGGATGCTGTCCCGACGGCAGCCTCGCTTTTCTCGAGGGCCGCCACCTTGGCTTCCATTACGGTTGTCGTTGGGTTTCCCCACCGGGTGTAGATCGGCATGGACTCTGTCTCGAAAGCGTGCGCGGCTTCCTGAGCGCTTTCGAAGATGTAGGTGTTTGCCATATGAATCGGGGGTGACACATCCCGTGGTGACACGTCCGTCCCGGCATGGATAGCCTTCGTGCTAGAGCCCCAAGTCCCTTTCATATCTCTCCTCTCTCGATTGCTGGTGTAGGCCCGGCCGAGACCGGAGCGTATGTCCTCAGCGGACGGTTTGTTTTTGGTGATCTTGCAGGCTGAGCTCCCGCAGCTTCTCACGCGTTGCCAGGACCACGATCTCGTCTCCAGACTTGAGGTGTTGTGTTGGGTCGGGTGGTATCTGAACCCTGTTCCCCTGCTTGTACAGTAGGACGGTCACATCCTCTTGTTCGGTGAGCGCCCCGATGGTAGTTCCGCATAGCCGCGCGACCGGCTCAATCGCGATGCGAGCCATATGGTAGATACTGCCGGCCAAGGCAACGCGTTCGGTCACATGGATATCGAGAGCTGCCGCGACGAAAGCTGGCGCGGCCAGCGCTGAGGTACTGTAGACCCCATCGATCCCGAAAGCTTGCTCGATCTGTCTGCCCAGCGGCCCCTCGAAGATGCGCATGACGACACGGGCGCCTGGGCCGATCTCCCGGGCTCGCATCCCCGCTTCGAGATTCACCATGTCGTCGTCAGCACAGGCCACCAGCGCTTCCGCCTGTACCATCCCCGCGCTCTCCAAAACCGAGGGGCGGCGGAAGTCACCGTAGACGATGGGTATGCCGAGTTCCTGCAGGCGCTCGGAGAGGGGGCCGGGCTCGAAGTCCAAGGCCACGACCGGGCGTCCCAGATCGTGGAGCGTCTTCACGACGCGGTAGCCCGTATGACCCAGCCCACATACCAACACCGCACCTCTGTGCTGGGGGGCTTGTTCTGCCGACGTCCCGTTCGTGAGAAGTGGCAGCTGCTTGAGGTGGGCGAACAGGAACAGGACATCGTCCACCTTCGTCACTGTTTCCAGGCCGGGTTCCACATACAGCTCACCACGGCGATACAGGCAGACGATCATCACCTGTTTTGCCGTGGCGATTTGCTGCAATGATTGTCCGGTCAAGGCCGAGGTCGCTGTGAGGGGTACCTCCGTCAGGACATAGGTCTCGTCACCAAGGCCAAAGGTCTCCAGAGCCTCGATGCCCAGCGCGGCGTAGGCGAAGGCCTTGGCTGCGATAGCCGAGCGGCTGAGGATGGCCTCGACCTGGAACTGATTGCCGATATTGCCGAACAGGCTGTCCTCGAACAGCCGCAGCACGACTCTGGCCTCTCTGTTGAGCTCCCGGACGTGGAAAGCTGCCTCGATGTTTGCCAGATCGTCATAGGTGCAGACGACGACAACGGTGGCTCGGGCCACGCCTGCAGATTCAAGCGTCTCCTTGTCACGGGCGTCCCCTAGTAACACAGGCATATTCCGGTCCATCAGGGACTGAACCAAGGGCGAGTCTGTCTTGTCCAAGCCGATGACGGGACGTCCAAGGTTCAGTAGCTCAATGGCTACCCGATAGCCGATGTGACCCAACCCAAGCACAACTACGGGCTGGTCGATCGTCGCCGCCAGCGCCCGCTGCCATATCTGGCCCCGCTCGCGACGGACGAAGAAGACCCGCACAACGTGCAGCAGATTGGCGCCAAAGATCAGCAGCAGCGGGATGCCCACGAGGGGGACTACGACAAAGAAGATGTCGAGCCTCGGCCCAGGCGGCATGTCCGCAAACGAGATCTGGAAGGTGGCCATGTTGATAACGGCGTAGACGGCCTTCACGTAGCTGAGGTCACCGATCTCGCGCCCGTACGTGCCCTGGTAGGCGCTTTGGAAGATCAGGGCCATCACGCCCGTGCCCAGGACAAGCGCCAGCACAACCCGCCAGGGGAAGAGGGCGCGGAAGACACGGAAGTCCTGCCGAAGACGGTGGTACCAGCGTTTCACGGAGACTGTCCTTTGTGGGATGCTTGTTGTGAGTGTCACCTAATCCGGCGGTCTAGGCGGCATGACCGTCGAGTGGGTGCGCCTTGGAGGTTTAGTGTAGCACATCCTCTCAGCAGTCCAACAAGCCATAGGCCTTTTGAGCGTGGGTGCCTTGCTAGAACGTTCGTAGAAGGTAGAATCCAGGGGTGGTGACGCTTTACTATATGCGGGGCAGCGGTCCTTAGGCTGCTCTGTTCTGACCTACGATGGGGATGAGATGACGAGCACAACGGACACGATACCTGACCGTCATCCCAGGGTTGATCCTTGGAAAGTAGCTGCGGTCGTGATCGTGATGCTGGCGCTGGTGACGCGTCTGATAGTTCTGGGCGATCGTGCCGTCAGCCACGACGAGACCACGCACGCGAAGTACGCCTGGAACCTCTATTCTGGGCGAGGATTTCGCCACGACCCGCTGATGCACGGCCCGCTTCTCTTCGAGGTAACCGCCGTCTTCTACGCGCTCTTCGGGGTGAGCGATTTCACGGCCCGCTTGTAC
>JAFGNI010000487.1 GCA_016927095.1 Anaerolineae bacterium
TGAGCCCGGTCTCCTTCTACGATAAGCCGGATTGGTGGCCGGCGATTCTGACGGTCTTGCGTGTGTGGAAGGGCACCGGCAGCGGCTGCATTCTCTATCTGGCTGTCTTGGTCGGCATCGACTCCCAGCTCTACGAGGCTGCGGAGATCGACGGCGCAAGCCGTTTTCAGCGGATGCGGTTCATCAGCATCCCCTTGCTTACCCCCACCATCATTCTTGTTACGTTGCTGGCCATTGGTCGTATCTTCTACGGTGACTTCGGCATGATCTACACGGTCGTGGGGGACAACGCGCTGCTCTATCCCACCACCGACGTGATCGACACCTACATCATCCGTGCGCTGGCGACGACCACCAACTTCGGCATGAGCACGGCGGTGGGCTTGAGCCAATCGGTCCTGGGCTTCATCTGTGTCTTTGGCTCGAACTGGATTGTGAAGAAGTGGTCGCAACGACGGGGCGAGGACTATTCGCTTTTCTAGCCTGGGTAAGCGCCGCTACCCTAGTCATCCGAGGTGCCTATGAAATACACCAAGATAAGTGATAAGCTCTTTGTCGCGTTCAACTACATCTTTGTCTCAATCTTCACGGTGCTCTGCTTCCTGCCCTTCTACGTCCTTGTCATCTCCTCGCTGACCGACAAGGAGGTGCTGCAACTTGATGGTTACACCCTATGGCCCCGGAAGTTCTCCATCGAGGCCTATCAGTGGGTGTTGCGGGGCAAGCAAGTCCTGACAGGCTACCAAGTTTCCACCTTCGTCACGATCGTGGGGACACTGCTCAGCGTGGCGCTGATGGCGGGCATCGCCTATGCGCTCTCGGCTAAGAAGTTCAAGTGGCGCCATCAGCTTTCCTTCTACGTCTACTTCACCATGATCTTCTCCGGTGGGCTCATCCCGTGGTTTATCACTTGCCGGATGCTCGGCCTCTACGACAACATCTGGGCCCTGATCGTGCCGATGCTGATGAACCCCTGGTGGATCTTCATCCTCCGCAACTACTTCAATAGCCTGCCCGGGGAGATTATGGAATCGGCCATCATTGACGGTGCCTCCGACTGGACCATCCTCACCCGCATCATCCTGCCGCTGTCAACGCCGGTGCTGGCGACGACGGCGCTTTTCGTCGCTGTGGCCTACTGGAACGACTGGTGGCACGGTGTCATTCTGCTCGACTTCGCCGACTTCCGACCGCTGCAGGTGCTCATTCTGCGCATCATCAACAGCATCCGCGCAATCCGCCAGGCGATGCAGATGGCGGGCAGCAACGCGCTCGCCATCAGCAGTGCGCAGATCCCCGCGAAATCGATCCGCATGGCCATTGTGGTCGTCACGATTGGGCCGATCATCCTGCTCTACCCCTTCGTCCAGCGATATTTCATCAGAGGGCTGACCGTTGGATCCGTCAAGGGCTAGGCCGTGTCGCTAGGACTAAATGCAAGCTGAAAGGAGGGCCCTAGTCGTCTAGCAGGAAAGGAGACACCATCGCGAGAAGTGGCAAGTGCGACGCTCATCTGATGTCATTCGTGTGCAGTCAAATCAGGAGGAATCTACATGGCTAGGAAACTTTCGCGACGCGAAATGCTGCGTCTATTAGGCCTCGCCGGGGCAGGTGTGCTGGCTGGCTGCGCGACCCCTGAGACCATCGTCGAGACCGTGGAGGTCGAGAAGACGGTCGAGGTCGAGAAGGTAGTCGAGGTTGAGAAGACGGTCGAGGTCGAGGTCGAAACAGTCGTGACGGCAACGCCGAGCCCTGAGGGGCCCAAGGTCATTACTTATGTTGACTCCGCCGGATTCGGCGTACCGCAGTACAAGGAGAGCATCGATCCCATCGCGCAGGCGCTCTCGGAGAAGATGCAGGCTGAAGGCGTCAACCTGGAGTTGCAGGTCCTGCTGCTCGACAACCCGATCGACGAGTATCCGCTGCTGTATGCCAGTGGGGCCGAGTTCACCTTCGCCTTCGACGCCCCCTGGAAGAACATGAACGCCCTGCGGGATCAGGGCTACCTGCGCCCCTTGGACAACCTGATCGGGGATTACCCGAACATTGTGGAGGCCATCACCCCCGAGGTCATCGAGTACAATTACATGCTCGGTCACCTCTACGGTCTGCCCACCGGCTTCTACCTCAACGGCACCGGCGCCGGGAACATCATCTACCGGCAGGACCTGGCGGAGAAGTACGGGATGTATCCCCTCAAAAACATGGACGAGCTCGAGCTCTTCATGGACGAGGTCTTGGCTAATGAGCCGGGGATGATCCCCTTCGCTGCCGATCCCACCTTTAATGGTTTCTACCAGGATGGTTGGTGGGATTGGTATCAGCCCGAGGAATATCCTCTGAAAATGGGCTACAACCCCGGCAACGCGATGATCGGCGCCGGGATCGAAGACGTGGTCCGGGACCAGCTTGGCTTCGTTGATTCAGAGGACACCGACTCCTTCCGCGCTAAGGCTGAGCGTGCGCGGCGGTGGTGGGAGAAGGGATACGTCAACAAGAACATGCTGCAGCTCTTGGAGGTCAACGCCTTCGATGAGTTCTTCAACCCCGGCAAGGCCGCCGCGATGGGCTACAACGAGGGCATCCTTAAAGCCAAAATGTTGATCCAGCCGGCGCTCCAGGCCTACGTGCCCGAGGGCAAGGCTGCCGGCCTCGATCAGCTTGAGGCCCGCGAGGGTGGGTGGATCAGTTGGGCGAATTACAAGCAGTGGAACTTCCAGGTCTTCAACAACAACAGCGCGCTCGAGGATACCCGCGCCGGGTTGGAGTTCTTCGACTGGCTGCTGGCTGACCAGGACAACATCGACATCTGGCTGATGGGCATCGATGGCGTCAACTACATCAAACACCCCGACATGCGCTACGAGGATATCGAAGGTGTCGACGGCACCGTGAACTACCGCCGCCGCTGGTACGTTGCCGGCGTGCCCGGTAAGTTCGAGCGCGTCCCGGTCGATGCTTCCGACCTCTATATGGAGGTGCTGGAGTACATCACCACGCCCGAAAACCACCTGCCGAACCCGCTGGAGCTCTTCGAGCACGACCGCAAGGTTGTGGAGACGGAGCTGGCTCAGATGGACGCGGCTGCCAAGGAAGCGGTCCTGCCGCTTAACGCCGGGCAGATCGATCCGGCTCAGGGCCTCGCTGCCTACAAGTCTGCCCTCGATGCCGCCGGGCGCCAGGAGGTCAAGGCCGTTTTCCAGGAACAGCTGGAGACCTGGATCTCCGAGAACGAGGCTCAGTTCACGGACCAGCTGGCCCGCGCCAAGACCATGTACGAGGAGTGGGAGACCGGCAAGCACGCCGACTGGCTGGCTTCGCGCAGCTAGATAACGTTCTACGTCATCTCCTCGGCTCGGGACGGACGCAAAACGCGGCTGCTGGGCACGCTCGGGGCCTGCGAACCCGAGCCTGCGGAGATGGTTGAACATGATATGGGCTGGCATCTCGATGTTGAGATGCCAGCCCTATGACGGTATAACATGAATAGGGAAAATAATGTTTCTGTAGGAGGCGAGGTCTTGAGCGAATCCGGCATTGTCTTCAACATTCAGAGGTTTTCGGTTCACGACGGTCCGGGTATCCGGACTACCGTCTTTATGAAGGGTTGCTCCCTGCACTGTTTCTGGTGCCACAACCCCGAGGGCATACGTCCTAAACCAGAGATCCAGTTCTATCCTGAACGCTGCATCGGTTGCGGCGCCTGCTTGGAGGCCTGCGAACACGGCGCCCAGATCCTAAGAGACGGCGTCCATATCTACGTGCGTGAGAACTGCGTGATGTGCGGTGCCTGCGTGGACAACTGTTTTTCCGGTGCCCTGGAGCTCACCGGCAAGTCGATGACTGTCGACGATGTGATGGCTGAGGTCCTCGCGGACAAGGCGTTCTATGAGAAATCCAACGGCGGCATCACGCTTTCTGGCGGTGAGCCGCTGTTTCAGCCCGACTTCACCCAGGCGATATTGGTCCGCAGTAAGGCTGAAGGGCTGCATACAGCGATTGAGACCTGCGGCAACTATCCCTGGTCCACACTTGAGCCGGTGTTGCCTTTCATTGACCTGGTGATGATGGATATCAAATTGATGGATTCGGCGGCCCATCGCGAGGCGACCGGCGCGCCCAACGAGCGTATTCTCGCCATTACTGAAGGATTGATGCGGACCGATAAACCGGTCTGGTTCCGCACACCGGTGATTCCTACGGTCAATGACACGCCGGAAGCGATCGGCGCGATTGCGTCTCACGTCCGGCATCTGACCGACCTTCGCGAAGCGCACAACACCCAGACCGGACAGAGCGCACCGCCGCCATCGTTGGAGTTACTGCGCTTTCACCGGCTCGCCGCAGATAAGTACCGTAGCTTGGACCTCACCTATAAGGCGAGCAATCTTGAGGCGCCGAGCCTTGACTATATGAACAAGCTGCGTGACGTCGCCCGCAGCTACGATATTGCGGTCAAAGGATAGCTGCGGATATATTAGGCGGAAGGGGAACCACCATGGCAACCAGAGTCACATTCAAAGAGATCACCTATGATCAACGTATAGAAGCCCTTCGTGAGGCCAAGCTCAAGGCCAACCTCGAGAAGCAAGGAATGACGGGCTCGCTCAACAGCGATGACCTGGCCTTCATCCTGCCGCCGGAAGATCGCCGAGAGGTTGTGCACGCTATCAGCGGCTCCGGCGTTCCCATCACCGATGTCATCATGACCGGCGTCGAGATCAAGAGCAACCATCCCAGTGGCGCCTTCTACGGGCCAAAGATCAGCGGCGAGAACTACGGGGCTCTCCTACGGGCACATCCGCCCTACATTGATCCGATGAGTTCGTTGGCCGGTGCTTACATGACCAACTTCGGATCCTTCCGCAAGGGCGGTTGGAAGCCGGAGCTCGACTTCAGCCACCTGCACGCTCACCAGGAGAAATACCAGCTCATCTCTGGCATCGGGGCGCCACAACACTTCTGTCAGGACCTGACGCTGGGTCTCAAGTTGGGTTGGGGTGGCATCCTCGACAAGATCAAGCAGTACCGCACAGTCAACACATCGCAAGAGGCCCAGGACTTCTATGACGGCTTAGAGGCGATCGCGACGGGGATCCAGGACTGGATTGCGCGCAATGCCGCCAAAGCCCGGGAGATGGTGGAGACGGAGCCGCACCCGCAGCTTCAGCGCAACCTGCTGGAGATGGCGATGATCAATGAGAAATTGGTCACCGAGCCACCGGACACCTTCCGCGAGGCCTGCCAGTGGATCGTCTGGTACCAGATGGCGGCCCGGATGTACAACGGCAGTGGCTCCTTGGGTAAGCTGGACCTGGTCCTGCAACCTTACTACGAGCGTGACAAGGCCGCCGGTCTGCTGACAGATGAGGAGGCCACCTTCCATCTTGCCTGCTTGCTGCTGCGCGATACGGCCTACATCCAGTTGGGCGGGCCCGATGGCGACAGGCTCGACATCACCAATGCGGTCTCCTTTCTGACGTTGGAGGCCGCGCACTGGATTGGCATTCCCTCCAATGTTGCCGTCTCCGTGGGCAAGAACGTCAATCGCGATCTCCTGCGCCGTGGTGTGGAGATCATGTTCGATGACAAGAAGGGCGTGCCGAAGTTCCTGGGCATCGACAACTTCGCCGCGGGTTTCGCCAGGAATGGCTATCCTATGGAGCTGGCGACCCAGCGTGCTTACTCCGGTTGTCATTGGTGCGCGCTCCCCGGGCGGGAGTACACGCTCAACGATTGTGTGAAGATCAACTTCGGGGCGGTCTTCCAGGCCGCCTTCGAGGATCTCTACGCTGTTGGTGAGCCCTCGGTGGCTCGTCTGTGGGAGCTCTTTACGCACCATCTGCAACGCGCCGTCGAAACCATTGCCCAGGGCCTCGACTTCCAGGTCGAGCACATGCACGAGGTCTTCCCCGAACTGGTATTGGACCTGTTGAGCTATGGCCCGATCGAGAAGGGGATTGATGCATCCCACGGGGGCGTCGAACATATGAATCTCTGCGTCGACGGCGCCGCGCTGGCGACCGTCGCGGATTCCTTTGCCGCGCTGGAACAGCGCGTCGAACAGGAAGAGCGTCTGACCTGGTCTGAGCTACACGACATACTGGAAAGTGACTGGGCAGGTCCCCAAGGCGAGCGCACCCGCTTGATGATGAAGTCCATCGATCGGTTCGGCAGTGGCGGTTCTCGAGCTGACTTCTGGGCCCGCCGCGTGGAGGACACGTTTACAGAGTTGGTCAAGGCCAAGCCTACGCCCAATGGCCACAATATGATTCCTGGCCTCTTCTCGTGGGCCAACACCATCGGTCTGGGCCGTAATCTCAAAGCGACGCCCAATGGGCGCCATGCCGGTGACCCCATCTCGCACGGGGCCAACCCCGACCCGGGCTTCCGCAAGGATGGCGCGCCCTCCGCGATGGCGATCGCGATCGCCGATGTCAACCCCGGGTGGGGCAACTCCGCGCCGATGCAGATCGACCTCGATCCCGGCCTTGTCAAAGACGAGGATGGCGTGGACCACGTGATGAATCTGATCACCACGCACTTCGATCTGGGCGGCACCCAGATCAATATGAACATCCTGGACAAGGAGCAAGTGCTGGCAGCGCACAAAGACCCGTCCCTTTATCCGGACCTGATCGTGCGCGTCACCGGATTCAGCGCCTATTTCAACCGGTTATCGCCCGAGTTCCGCCAGCTCGTCGTCGACCGCATCATCGCCGAAGGCTGACCAGCTGGCTGCATCCGCGAGATAGCTAGCAGTGTCTACCGGACCGGCGGGTCACAGATCCGTCGGGAACGCTAGAACAGGTGCACCCGCTTTGACCGTTCGAGCCGGATGGCCGTTTGGGTGGTTCTTCCCAAGCGCATGATCCGGCGGCCTTGGCGGCGCGATCTGCCACGGGGCAAGGACTCCCTTGGATCACAGATCCGAGGGGAACGGTAGCGTGGGCTTGCCCGCGCTCGCGCCGGCGGCGTCGACAGTACCTATGGAGGCATCCATGCCCAAGAACGTCGTCCTGATCACGACCGACCAACATCGCTGGGACTATCTGGGTGCGATGGGGCAGCCGATCCTGGAGGGCCTCACCCCGAACCTGGACCGCCTGGCCGAGGGCGGCGCCCTCTTCGAACACTGCTATTCTCCAAACCCGCTCTGTATGCCTGCCCGCCACGCGATGCAGAGTGGGCTCTATACTTTCCAGTCGGGCCAGATGAACAATGTCGGTGACTGGCCCTTGGACTTCCCGACGTTTCCCCAGGTGTTGCGGCGCCACGGTTATCGCACGGCCTTGACCGGCAAGCTCCACGCCCACGAGGCCGTCGGCTACGATATCGACCTCACCGACCAAGTGTGGGACGACGAGATCCACGCCCTGGGGTTCGACGACGTCGTGCAGACCGCCGGCAAGTCGATGGCCTTCTTCACCGAGGACGCCTACACTCACCATCTCGCCGACCACAACCTGCTCTACGCCTACCGTGAGGACATCCTCAA
>JAFGNI010000066.1 GCA_016927095.1 Anaerolineae bacterium
CCGTGGCCGAGGTGATGTGCGCTTGAATCCCAGAAGTCGCCTGTGCAGCCCACGCCATTGGCAGAAGCGGGAAGCTACCGCGCCGGGGGAAGGAAGCTCTTGTTCAGATCCCTGAAGGTGTGCCTGTGCTCACTCTCCAGCGTCTCCTTGGGTGGCACGAAGAAGGGAAGCGAAACGATCTTCTCTTGCGCACGCGCCATGATCATGCCGCCCTCATCCCTGAAGACAGTGAACCGGAATCGGGCCCTGACAATCCCACCCAATGCCGTTCCTTTCGCGTCGAAGACCATCTCGTCATTCTCGCCTGTTGGGGCGTCTGGAGATGAAGACTCAAGAACACAACAGCGGATCTTTATCGCTCTCCCGATCTTCACGACGTATTCGTCGCCAGTCTGGAGGGGTTCTGTCGCCGGAGGGACGACGGTGGTGATGACATCCTGGCCCCTCATCTTGCTCTCGGACCTCCACTCGCCCCACTTGGACTGAGTCGCGATCCTCTCCCAGCCAGCCTGGACACTCGGGCAATCGGGCAGGGGTTCGGTGACTGTGACTATCCAGTCCACCGCGGTTGGCACTGCGTTCACAGCATCTGATGCAAAAGACCGGCGGTCCATCTCACCCTCCCTGACATGTCTGCTGCAGCGGGTGCTGCCAGTATCTTGCATGCATCCAACGAATCCGCTGTGTGCGCTAAACGGCAAGCGTAACCCGCGCGGCAGTTGAGTGGCAACTACCTGTGCCGTAAATTCATACAACATTGTGCGTTTCCCTGTGTGATCTGCGGCGAAGCCGCGTCGGGTTGACGCGATGCTAGACGGTAACAACTGGCGAAGTACACCTTGGATGCTCCACCTCCGGTGCTGAACGTATCCTAATGATTGGATACAGGTGCCCACGGGGCATGGTCGCCAAAAGGCAAGAACCGGACCGCCGGCCGGTTCACGAGCTAGACTCGATTTCTGGAGGGGATATAGAAGGTGCCCCAAGGGACCTCGAGCGCACACCATGTCGCCACCCTTGCTGGGCTGATTGGCAGGCTTCGCTCCGAGTCCGGATCAGCTCCTCTGCTCCTGGCTCAGGGCCTCCAGCATACCGATTCGTGCCCGGCGGCCCTTCAGGCGTCCAAGCAGCGCAAAGCTGATCCCTGTATTGCGCGACGTGGGCTCGACGATGATCGAGTCTGGCCCAAGGCGACGCCACTGCTCTGCGCCCTCGATCATGGTCAGAGCAACACGATCTTTGATACTCCCACCCGGGTTGAGGAACTCCGCTTTGGCAAAGATCCGCTCTCCCAAACGCAAGAGCGGCGTGTTGCCGATCAGATCCAGGACGCTGTCAGCAGCATGGTCGCTTTCCGTCTGCCGGGCACCTGGTGTGCCGGAGTTGGCTGCAGATTCCAAGCGAGAGAGCAGTTGGAACAGATCCAGATGGTATTTCTCTGCCACCTCGGCGATAGAGTTGAACAGAGCCATACAACACAGACACTCACCGGCCTGCTCATCATAGCTTCGAAACCTCGATGGTTTCTGGGTAACTATGAACAACATCCACAACGGCCATCTGTGGCTGAATAAACATCCTGTCTTGTGGTCGCATCTCCATGATCCTGCCTCTGCAGCGAGTTGTGTGTCGCTCTGACAGACTGCTCAAGCGTGTCTTTTGCCCCATGTCATGCGGCATTTAACGATTCGACGGTGACCGCTGACTCAAGGCCCTGGGTCAGGTCGCGCAGACCCCTTGCCCCTGGGCTGCCTCGCCGATGACCCAGCAGGACTCGCCCGCGTCGGCAAAGAGACGGAGCAAGGTCTCCAGCCTGTCACGCGGAACGGCCACGAGCAGCCCGCCTGATGTTTCGGGCGTGTAGAGCAGTTGCCGCATTTCCTCCGGCACGTTTGACCCAAACTGCACCGCGTGTTGGTAGGCGCGCTCGTTGTTGCAGGTCCCGGCAGGGAAAAGCCACATCTCGGCATAATCCCTCGCCCCATCCAGGAAGGGCAGTTTTTCCACCTGGAAGCAGAGCTGGACCTTGCTCCTCTCCGCCATCTCGTAGCCGTGGCCCAACAGGGCAAAGCCCGTGATGTCCGTGCAGGCGTGCACGCCAACCTCTTGAATGAGCCGAGCTGCTGTTTGGTTGAGCTTTTTCATGTTCTTAACTGCGCCCGTCACGTGGGCTGGAGCAGTCACGCCGCCCTTGAGGGCGGTAGTGATGATCCCCACGCCCAGCGGCTTGGTGAGAACGAGCGCGTCCCCAGGCCGCACGCCAGCCTTGGTAAGGATCTGATCGGGGTGGACTATCCCCATCACCGACAGGCCATACTTGGGCTCCTCGTCGTCGATGGTATGGCCGCCGGCCAAGACGCCGCCAGCCTCGGCCACCTTCTCTGCCCCGCCACGCAGGATCTCGGAAACCATCTCTGGGGGCAGCTTGGGTGGAAACCCGCAGATGTTGAGCGCCAGCACGACTTGGCCGCCCATCGCATAGACGTCGCTCAGGGCGTTGGTGGCGGCGATGGCCCCATAGTCGTACGGATCGTCCACCACCGGCGTGAAAAAGTCGAGCGTCTGGATGATGGCCACATCGTCCGTGATCCTGTACACGGCCGCATCGTCGCTGACCTCCAGCCCAACCAGCAGGTTGGGATGCTCGTCGGCGTGGAAGATGTGTCGCAGCGGGCGCAGGACCTGCGCCAGGGTCTCGGGACCCATCTTGGCCGCTCAACCGGCGGCCTTTGTCAACTCCGTCAGGCGAATTCCTTCAACACTCATAGGTCCATCTCCTTGGTTGCTGGCATTGTGCCATTCATCAGCGGGAGATCAGGCCCGCCGTTTCGACGCTGCCGCAGCACCCGGTCATCTCCCACCCGCCG
>JAFGNI010000067.1 GCA_016927095.1 Anaerolineae bacterium
ACGCAGTTAGCGCACGTCATGCCGGTGACAGGTATCGTCAGCCGTCTGGTCTCAGCCATTGCCGGCTCCTCCCGTAAAGGTGCTCCGGTGATCGGTACCGTGTGCCAACGCTAGCTCGCGACCGGATAGTTGATCGCGGCCAATAAGGCCTTGATCTGCTCCTCCGATGCGGGGGCATCGAAGGTGATCGTCGCCTGTCTGGTGTTTGCGTCGGCCTCGACGGCCTGCACGCCCGTCAGCTCGCTCACTTCCATCTTGATGGTGTGAACGCAGTGCTTGCACGAGATATTCGGGATGTTGTACGTTACGGTTGTCATTGTCGTGTCTCCTGTGCTGTGATTGGGTGTTTGGCTGCCATCTCGAAAACGTCGCTGATCTCCTTGAGGACGCGCTCGCGCTCGGCAGGATCATCGCCGCGCACAGCCGTCAGGACGCAGGTGTTCAGGTGCTCATCCAGTATCTGAACGCTGACCTTGGTGAGGGCCGCCTGCACAGCCTGGATCTGGTGGATGATGTCGATACAGTAGGCATCCTCCTCCAGCATCTTCTGGATGCCGCGCAGGTGACCCTCGGCACTCTTAAGACGTCTCAGAGCCCCCTCGTGATGGCTACCATGTCGCATGTGCTCCGTATGATGGTCATGATCTTGCGCCAAAATGCCTCCTTGCACTGTCCCAAGTGTGCGCTATAATCCTCTTGTACCCCTCCCCCATGGGGGGGGTATGCTCCATACTATACTGCCTACCGCAGCATCCGTCAAGGGGGAAAGATGACCAATCTCTGGGTTGCCTTCATCACCGGACTCACGACCGGTGGGCTGAGCTGCCTCGCCGTTCAGGGAGGGTTGCTGGCAAGTTCTATGGCACACCGGCTCGAGAAGGATGTATCCGCTATGCGACGTCCGGTGGGCGGGACCGGGGGAGCAGGAGCCAATGCCGCACAGCCCATCCTACTGTTCCTAGGAGCCAAGCTGGTGGCCTATACCGTGCTTGGGTTCCTGTTGGGCGCTCTCGGGTCGATCCTGCAGCTTAATGCACTGACGCGGGCGATCCTACAGCTGGGCATTGGACTCTTTATGATCGGCAATGCTCTACGCATGCTCAATGTCCACCCGGTCTTTCGGCACTTCGCCTTCGAGCCGCCCTCGTGGCTCACGCGCACCATCCGCAGAACCGCCAAGCGTGACGTTTCCGCTGCGACGCCGCTGTTCCTCGGTGCACTGACTGTGGTGATCCCATGTGGGGTCACGCAGGCGATGATGGCAACTGCTGTGGGCACCGGAGATGCTCTCACGGGCGCCGCACTGATGGCTTCATTCACGTTGGGCACGGGCCCGGTATTCTTCGGTGTGGCCTACTCAGCGACGCGTCTCGGTGCACGGCTCGAGCGTACCTTCCTGCGCATCGTCGCTGTGGTCGTCCTGGTTCTGGGCTTTGTCGCGGTTGAGACCGGGCTCAATATGATGGGATCACCGGTGAGTGCCAGCCGGCTAGCGCTCGCGATGCAGAGCGGTGAGTCCACCAATCCGGCACGGGAGATCGTGACACCTGTGCCCGGTGCGCCGCAGGACTCGCCAGCAGTGGGTGACGTTCAGAAGCTGGCTATCGAGGCGCGCAATGATGGTTATACCCCGGCGACGCAACACGCCGCTGCCGACGTCGCGTCTGAGCTGGTCATTACGACGGACCATACGCGCTCGTGCGCACGCGCCTTCATTATCCCAGCGCTGCAGTACGAGAAGCTGCTGCCCGAGACTGGGACCGTGGCTGTCGAGATACCACCTCAGGCGCCCGAAACCGTGTTGCGCTATTCGTGCTCAATGGGCATGTACACGGGCGAGATCATCTTCGATCGATAGCGATCAGAAGGCACCCTGGCCGGATACGGTTACGCTATGGTGTGGTGGGCGGTCCTGGATAGAGGGTACTCAATGCTCAAGAGGAAATACTCGATCGTCGGTATGCATTGCTCCGGCTGCGCGATAGTGCTCGAGTCGCTTGAGGATGACCTGGCTGGCGTACACCGGGCTCGCGCGAGCTATCGCCGCCAGCAGTTGGAGATCGAGTACAACGAATCGCTGCTCGATGAGGCGGACCTCTTCGCGGCGATCCGCGCGCTCGGCTACGACATTCGCGTGTCATAGAGCGTCTCGGAGCGCGCCGGGTAACGGATCGGCCGGTGACGTAGTCTGCGCGAACGTGCAGCGCGTTCGCCACCGGCCTGCGTCTGCTATGCGGCTAACTCAAGCATCCCGTTCAGGCGGATGTCGGCGGAGGAGCTGCCAACTAACACGCGCACAGGCTGGGCCTCCGTCTCAAAGTGTTCAGCATCCGGATTCCAATGAGCTAGTGCATCCCAGCTCAGCGCGAAGCTTACGGTGTGCGTCTCGCCGGGGAGCAGCGTGATGCGACGGAAGCCCTTCAGCGCCTTCGCCGGACGCGCTACGGCGGAGTTTGTGTGCTGGATGTAGAGCTGCACGACCTCGTCGCCGGCCCGGTCACCGGTGTTTGTGATGTCCACGCTGATCGTGACACCGTCCTTGGGGCTAATGCGCTCGGCGCTTAGTCGCAGGTCGCTATAGACGAACTCCGTATAGCTTAGGCCGTAGCCGAACGGATAGAGGGGCTCAGCCCTGAAGTACATATAGGTCCTGCCGTTACGAAGGTCGTAGTCGAGACGCGGAGGCAGATGCTCTATCGTCCGGGGCCAGGTCTGGACGAGCCGCCCACCTGGGCTTACGTCGCCGAAGAGCACGTCCGCAAGGCCGTTGCCCAGCTCCTGGCTGTTGTGAGTCATATGCACAATGGCAGGCACGTGATGGTCAGTCCAGGTGATGGCGAAAGGGAAGCTGCTGATAAGCACGACGACGGTGTTAGGGTTCGCGCGCCAGACTTCCTTAATCAAAGCCTCCTGCTCGAGGATGATAGCGCGGCGATCGACGGCCTCTTTTCCGTCGCTGGGGGTGGGGCACTGCGCCCAGCCGGCGTTGCCAGTGGGATGGCTGCCCACGCAGACGATAGCCACGTCGGCGGCGCGGGCAGCCTCGACGGCCGCGGTCAGGTCGTCCAGGTCGCGCGCCGCGTGGATCACGTCAAAGTCGGCTCCCGCCTTTGCCCGGATGCCCGCCAGGGGCGTGACTGTGTAAGGTGGCGTACCGCTGTACCAGTCGAGCAGTACCTCGTCGGCGCGTGGACCAATGACAGCGACAGACTTCAGCTTATGACGGTCCAGCGGCAGGATCTGCCCCGAGTTCTTGAGCAGCACAATAGAGCGCTGTGTCACCAGGCGTGCAAGGGCTCGATGTTCTTCGCT
>JAFGNI010000488.1 GCA_016927095.1 Anaerolineae bacterium
ATGAACGCGGATGCGCACCTCCTTGCCGCCGGCGTGACGACGACGGTCGACGCGGGCACGGCGGGCTGGCAGGACTTCTTGGACTTTAAGACGCATTACGTCGACCGCGCCAAGGTGCGGATCCTCGCCTTTCTCAACATCGCCGCCGGCGGCATGGTAGATGCTACGTCGGAGCAGGACCCCGGCGCGATGCAGCCCGTGGTCGTTGCGGCGCTCGCGAACGCCTACCCGGAGGTCATCGTCGGCGTCAAGACCGCCCACTACTGGACCCGGCAGCCGTGGGACACGGTGCACGTGCCGTGGGCGTCCGTCGACCGGGCGATCGAGGCGGCCACGCTGTGCGGCAAGCCGGTGATGGTCGATTTCTGGCCGCGCCCGCCGGAGCGGTCGTATCCGGACCTGATCTTGAAGAAGCTCCGCCCAGGTGATATCCACACCCATGTCTTTGCCCAGCAGTTCCCGATAGTCGACGAGGATGGCAAGGTCTACGACCATCTCTTTCAGGCGCGGGAGCGGGGCGTCATCTTTGATCTGGGTCATGGCGCGGGCAGCTTCTGGTTCCGCAACGCGGTGCCCGCGCTGCGCGACGGCTTCCCGCCGGACTCGATCAGCACCGATCTCCACATGGGCAACATCAACGGCCCGGTCGTCAGCATGTTGGTCACGATGTCGAAGTACTTGAGCATGGGTATGTCGCTCTCCGAGGTGATCACACGCTCCACCGTGGCGCCTGCGCGCGAGATTGGCCGCCCGGACCTGGGGACGCTCAACGTGGGCGCCGAAGCGGATGTCGCCGTCTTCAAACATCTGACAGGTAGCTTCGGCTACACCGACTGTGGTCATGCCAAGATGGTGGGTACCGAGAAGCTCGACTGTGCGATGACGGTGCGGGCCGGTGAGATCGTCTACGATCCCACGGGCTTGAGCATGCCTGTATGGGAGCAGGCACCGGCGGCCTATTGGCAGGCGCCGGAGTTGCAGCAGCACAGCAGCGCACTGCGGTAGCGGCGTGGCGGCCTAGCGTCGTAGCGTCCTGGCGCGGAAAGCACGGATGCTACGATGCTAGGCTGCTGTGTGCAAGGGCTGTCTGCAATGATGGACAATAACTCGTGAATCGAGACTTAAGACTGGAGACTGAGGACGATGTCTGTGCCACGATCGATGGATATCTACGATGAGTTGGGCGTGACGAAGGTGATCAACGGCGCAGCGACGCTGACGCGGTTGGGCGGGTCGCTGATGCCGCCGGAGGTGCTGGCGGCGATGGCGGAGGCGGCACAGCATTTTGTCGACATCGACGAGCTGCAGCAGAAGGTGGGGGAGCGCATCGCGGCCTGGACCCACAACGAGGCGGCTTATGTCTCGTCCGGGGCGGCGGCCGGGCTGGCGCTGAGCACCGCAGCGTGCATCACCGGGCTTGATCCGGAGAAGCGCGAGCGACTGCCGTACACCGACGGGATGCCGAATGAGATGATTGTCCACAGGTGTTGGCGGGTGGGCTACGATTTCGCGATCCGGCAGGCCGGGGGCAAGCTTGTTGAGATTGGCGACGCGGCAGGTGCCACAGTGCATGATCTCGAGGCGGCGATCAACGAGCGGACTGTGGGGCTCTACTACTTCTACAATCCGGCCCATATGGCCGAGCAGGTGCCCCTGGAAGCGGCGATTGCCATCGCGCACCATGCCGGCATTCCCGTTCTGATCGATGCTGCAGCGCAGATCCCCCCGGTGGATAACCTGTGGCGCTTTACCCAGATGGGCGCCGACTTGGTGCTCTTCAGCGGTGGGAAGGGGCTCCGCGGCCCCCAGTCGAGCGGCCTGATTCTGGGGCGGAAGGACCTGATCGAGGCCTGTGCCTTCAATGCCTGCCCCAGGGCGTTTATCGGCCGGCCGATGAAGGTGGGCAAGGAGGAGCTGGTGGGGCTGATGGTGGCGCTGCGCGCCTACCTGGATCTGGACCACGCGGTCTTGATGCAGACCTACGAGGATCAGGTGCAGACGGTGATTGATGCTTTCGCGGACGCACCACACGTTACGACCCGGCGCAGCTTCCCCAGCGAGGCGGGCCAGCCGATGCCGCGAGCCGAGATCATCTTCGATGAGGAAGAGCTGGGCATCCACCGCGATGAGGTTCTGGCTCAGTTGCAGGCGGGCGATCCCAGCATTGTGCTGGCCGCGGCGGGCCAGCGCGGCGTCTTTGTGAATCCCCAGACGCTCAAGCTTGGGCAGGAACAGATCATCGCGAACCGCATTCTGGCGATCATCCAGGCCCGCTAACGGCGTTATGACGCTTCTGGCGGTCGCACACTGCCGGTGCGACCGCGTCTGCTCATGCCCGGCGACAACGGTCGAGGACGTCGAGGGCGAACCGCTGGGCTGCGCCTAGGTCGGCCTCGTCGGGATGGTGGCGTACTTCCTCGACGTAGGTTTGCCACTCGGCCTCGTCTGTCAGGATCGCATTGTGGATGAAGGCCTCGATGGGCGGTGACGGCGCGCCTTGGCAGTGAAAGTAACCCAGGAAGGCAATCTGTTTCTCCTGGCAGATCCGCTGCAGGGTCCGGATGCAGTTGCCGGCCCAGGTCTCGTAGAGCTCACGGGCCAGCGCGTCCTCGTCAGGCATCCTCGTCGCGTGCGTGACAAAGCCCGCCAGCTTGAACCCGGGGGCAAAGCCAATCTCGTCCAGGAACTGCTTGACGGGCTTGGCCAGATCTGTGTCGTGGCACGGAGAGCCCAGGAAGACCAGATCGCAGTCACTGAGGCTCGCCGCTGCAATGGCGTTCAGTTCGGCGAGGGTGGTCTCCATTCCCTGCGAAGCCAGCGCCTCTCGCAGCGCCGCTGCCACTTGGGCGGTCTTGCCCGTGAGTGAATAGTATGTGATCAGGATCTTCACGCGTCGTTCCTCTGGTGCGGGTGCGTCACCATAGTCTTGATTCTGAATGCGACTAGTACTCAGTTAACCTGATGGTTGAGATGTGTCGTCGCGGCCTCAGCTGCGGAACCGCTAAAGCGGTTACTACAAACCAGCTTTACTGGCCACTAGGGGCATCATCTCGCGTTGCGGCGTTCGCCCTCCTCAGTCATCATAGCACGGTGAGCGTCGCTATGAGGCACCACAGCAAGAAGCTGAACAGATCACCGCGCGCCGACAGCGCAAACGACTCGCCGGTGAGGTTGGTCGAGAAATGGAGCAGTACAGCGGAGAGCGTGCTCCCATGGCAGTGGTTGAAGACCCAGGTGATGAGAACCGACTGCGGGATCATGCCCAGCATAAACCACCAGAAAGCGGGCGTGAGCACGCCCAGCCCGGCTTGGTATGTCCCTGGGATGAAGAACAGAGGTAGATGCCACAGCGCCCAGGTTGTTCCAAGGAGGAGGCTTGCCGCCACGGGGGCCATGCTGGCCTGGAGCCCTGGAAGCGCATAGCCGCGCCAGCCCATTTCCTCGGGAAAGGGGCCGAAGGCCAGGATGAACAGACCGAAGGGAACAATGGAGAGCGGCGATTCGACGAAACGAGCCGCGGCCTCAAGCTTCAGTCCGCTTCCCCCGAGCAGCCAGTCCAAGCCTGCCGCCAATAGTGTGATCGCGGGTACGCCAAGAAGGGTGACTATCCACCAGACCGGACGGATCCGCAAGAACGAAAACAGCCTTTCCCCGTACTCACTGCGCTGGATTCTGGTCAGTCGGGTGAACAGCAAGAAAAGCGTCACAAGCATAGGGCCCGCACCAGCGAGCGCCCGCAGGATCGCGACCGGGAAAGCATCTGCTGCCAATCCGAGAAAGACCGGCGGAAGCAGGAAAGCCCACGACCAGAGGAAGGTCAAGCCGAAATACAGCCACGGCCGGTAGTCCTTGACGGAAAAGGGTTTACCCATGGTGTTTCCTATTCTGCTATGGATTCCGTCGTCGGGACGTTGGGCCTCGGGATGAGCTACCCTCACTCCGACAGGTCGGTTGCGTAAGGCTCCAGAAGCGACTGCCAGAGCCGGTAGCCTTCGCCGCTGAGGTGCAGACGATCATAGGAGAGCGACGGCCGGATACCACCATCCTCGCCGACGAAGGCCGGCAGAAAGTCGAGATAGGGCAGTCCACGTGCCTGCGCCATCTCGCTGATCACGGCGTTGAGCGCCAGTACGTCGTCATAGGCCTTTGGCTCGCGAGGGAGGACGCTCTGCACGTAGATGCGGGTCTGCGGCGACGCCTGTGTGAGTTTATCGAGGATGGCCGCGTAGTTGCGCACGGTCTCTTCGCCTGGGACACCCAGACCGATGTCGTTGGTGCCGATCATCAGGAAGAGCTTGGCGGGCTTGCCTGCGGTGACCTGGTCGAGGCGCTTCAGCACGTCCACTGTCCGGTCGCCACTGATGCCGCGGTTCCTCACGGAGAGACCGGGGAACATCTCCGTCCAGTGACCGCCGGCGGTGATGCTGTCACCGAGGAAGACCATGTCGGCCGGCGCTACAGAGTAGGTATCGAAGAAAGTCATCGCTGCGCGGGCGTCGATCTCGTGGATGACCCGGTGGAAGATCTTGACGCGCTGTAGCCAGAAGGCAATGACGAAGGTGGCAAAGAGGACGTTCAGCACCAGGCTCAGGATGAGCAGCGCCGTTGTCATATTAGCGGTTCGCCTTCCGGAGCGCCTTGCCCACCTGATCCGCCGCCAGCTTGCCGGACAGGATCGCAATGGGGAACCCGGAGGGGCTGAAAGTCCACTGTCCCGCCTGGTAGACGTTGGGGATCGGGGTGCGCACAGAGGCCATCACCTTGTGCAGCCGGCTTTCCGCCGGGACCGGATGGTTCGTAAAGGCCCACCCGGTGATGGCTCCCTCGGTGGTTCCCATCGTGCTTGCCATCGTCAACGGCGTGGCGGAGAAGGCTTCAAGAACCGCCGCCTTGACGCCGGGGAAGATGGACGCGTCCAGCACGTCGATCATCTTCGTCTCGCAGAGACGCTTGAAGTCCTCATACCACCCCTGCTCCTGGGTCTGCCGGGTGAGCGTGTAGTCAAAGAGGACGCTCACGATCAGACCGGTCTTGCCGGGCGGGGCAAGGGCTGGATCTCTGAGCACCGGAATGGAGATCTCATAGGTGGTGAGGGCGAGGAAGTCCTGCAGCCAGTTCTCGACAGCCTCCCGTGGTTCATCGATGGGGAGCGGCCCGGCCTTGGACTGTCCCTCTCGCGTTGGTGTGTAGAAGAAGTGCGCGCTCGCCTTCTGCGCAAAGGTGTCAGGGTCTAGGTCGAGGGCCAGATAGAGGGTCAGGACCGAGTCGCCACCCGACTTGTCCAGTATCTCATCCCGACGCTGCTCAATGGCCTGTCTGGTCGACGGGTCGTTCAGGACATCGAGGTCCACAGCCCGGTAGAGCGCTTTCAGGTCCGCAGCCCAGACAAGGGCCCGGTAGGTGTGTGTCTTGCCCTCAGCATCTTGGATCGTGTTGCGCTCCGGGTCCAGCGACACGATCTCGGTGCCGGTGGTGATTGTGCCGCCATGGGAACGGACGAAGGCGGTCAGTTCCTTGGGGAGGGTGCCCGTGCCGCCAAGGGGATACCGGTAGTCCAGGTAGAGCGTGAAGTAGCTGAGGGCGAAGAAGGCGGGGGTCGCCCGGAAAAAGTGCTGCGTGATGATGTCGAGCAGACTTTGGTTGCCGGTGAAGCGTCGCAGGTAGTCGACGACGGGTACTTTGAGCGCGTTGACCTTGCCGATCGTCAGCGCATATTTGAACATCCATGGCAGGATCACCTTGACGAAGTACTCACGATCCTTTTTGGGATCGAGCAAGACAGGGTTGTCGATGCCGTACTGGATGTCCATGTAATGCATGATCTTGCGGAGCTGCTCGACGATCTCGACGATCTCGTCACGGCTTTCCGGATAGAGCTCGATGAGCAGGGCCTCGTAGCCGGCGATGCTGTCCACCGAGTCGATCCGGATGACGCGGTCCTCGATCCCGAGTGTGACCGCGTTGGGCACCAGAGGGATGTCCAGGCCGAGGTTCTTGAGCATCGGGAGGAGGATGCCGGAGTTCTCCAGCGCACGGATGCCGCCATCGAAGACAAAGCCGTTGCGCTGGAACGAATTGACGAGGCCACCACAGTGTGGCCGCTTCTCGCAGACCAGGGTCCTGTACCCGCTGCGTGCCAGAAAGGCCGAAGCGGTCAGGCCGGCCATCCC
>JAFGNI010000489.1 GCA_016927095.1 Anaerolineae bacterium
CCGTTCTCATGTGGAGTCCCCGGTGAGACTCGAACTCACAACCCCCTGGTTCGAAGCCAGGAGCTCTGTCCATTGAGCTACGGGGACCGGTTGAGGCCGCGCACCCGCGGGCACGCTACCGACGCCAATTCTAGCACGCCAAGCGGGTTTGTCAACAATTCGAGCAGGCCTGGTAGCCCTCTGGCGGGCTGCCATCAGGGCCGCCGCGACTTACGGGTGCGCGATGACCTGGGCCCACGCTGGTCCGTGTGTAGGGTCTGCCATCCGGCTACAAGCCGATGAGGCGGCTGCTGAAGGGGCAACTGACGACTTCCGCGGCGATGATCCTGGTTTCGGGTCTGGCGGATAGAATACCAAAAAAAGAGCGCCCTGTGCGCGTGTTGCGCGGCGACAGGACGCTGTTGGTGGTGATTAGGGGTGGATGACCGGATTCGAACCGGCAATTTCCTGTTCCACAGACAGGTGCCTTAACCGTTAGGCCACATCCACCTTGACACAGAACATTGTACCATAGTCCGTCGAGATAGCAAGGTTCTGCTGGGCCGTTGAGGATGTGCTATAGTCCGGAGAAGGGGTTGGTGTGGGGTAGGAGAATGTGGAAGGTGCTGCCGGGAAGTTTCGCTTCGTCGCAGCCGGGACTCTCTGCCCAGACTTTGCCGTTGTGGGCTTCAATGATGCCCTTGGCGACGGCAAGACCCAGACCGAGCCCGCCGCCCTTGAAGGCAGTCTTGCTTGTGCTGTGACGACCGGTGTCCTCGAGGACGTAGAAGCGCTCAAAGATGCGACCAAGTTCCCGAGGGGGGATGCCAACGCCGGTGTCCCTGACCCACAGGTGCACGACGTCTTCCAGGTTCTCGGCATCGATATAGATAGTGCCGCCGTCGGGCGTGTATTTGACGGCATTGCTGAGGATGTTGCTGAGCGCTTGGTGAAGCCGGCGAGGGTCACCCTGTAGGATGGGCGCCTGTTTCAGGCCGGAGCCCAAGCTGAAAGCCACCCGTCTCGCGGGACCGAAGTTCTTGAGGTTCGTCAGGACGGACTGAATGATGGAGCCGAGGAAGACGGGCTCCCGGCTCAGGTCCAGGCGGTTGGCATCGATGAGGGAGACATTGAGGATGTCCTGGATTACCTCGCTAAGCCGTTCGACCGCCTCGGAGACCTTGCTCAGGAGGTGCATCGGGCTGCCCTCCAGCTCGGCGTTGCCAGGGATGTTGGGGTTAGCCTGCAGGATCTGAAGGTAGCCGTAGATGACGGTCAACGGCGTGCGGAGTTCGTGGCCGGCCAGAACCACAAAGTCGGACTTCATCTTCTCAGCTCGCTGGAGTTCCTCGTTGGCACGCTCCAGCTCGCGAACCTTCTCCTCCAGCCGGTTCACCAGGCGCTGATTGTACTCGGTGAGGTAGTCGGCCCGTTCCTCGGGGGTGCCGACAGTGTCCTCCATCCCCACGAGATAGGCGCGAATCTGGTCAGGAAAGCGGTCGACGTCGATGGGTTTCGGGATGTAGCCGGAGCAGCCGGCCACGATGGCCCGCTCGCGGTCGCCGCGGAGGGTGGCGGCTGTGACCGCGATAATAGGGGCGTTCTCCATGCCGATGATGGTGCGGAGTCGCGTTGTGACCTCGTAGCCGTCGAGCCCACCGATGTTGATATCCATCAGGACCAGATCGGGCTTCTCACGCTCGGCGATCTCAATGGCACGTATGCCATCACCGGCCAAGAGCACGTCGAAGCCTTCGGCAGTGAGCAGGCGCTGGATCAACCGCTGGCTAGAGATATCATCCTCAACGTAGAGGATCTTGGTCATGCCCTCTGTCCCTCAACTGTCGCCAATCAGGCCCCGAATGCCTTCGACAAGGTCTTCATCCATGAAGGAACCCTTCTGCAGAAGCAGCTGGATCTGTCCCTGCAAACGTTCGCGGTCCTCGCGGCTTAGTTCCTTGGCCGTGATAACAATCACAGGCAGGCTCTCCAGCATGCCCTGGGCCTCGAGTTGGTCGAGCACAGCAAAGCCATCCATGTCGGGCATCATCAGGTCGAGCAAGACTAGGTCTGGATGCTCACGACGGATGAGGTCGAGGCCATCTTCTCCGGTGTGTGCCTCCGTGATATGGAAGTCGCCCTGGGTCTGCAGAATGCGACGGAGAAGCCGCGCTGCATCGGCATTGTCCTCAATGATGGCGATCTTCCGCACGCGGCGGTCGAGTTGGTCCAGGGCACCCAGGAGCCCACCCGTTGTAGCGCGGCCGGGTGGCGGGGCAGCTGCGGCATTGGGGGTCGCCGGGGGCGCTGTCCCGGCTTCAGTCTGCACGACTTTGACCCAGTCTTCGTCGAGAAGGAACTTCTCGACCGGGAAGGTGTGGCCTGAGCAGTTGACCACGATGGTCTCATCCCGCTTGATCACGCCCTGGTGGATGAGCTTGAAGAGGCCGGCGAACGCGGTCGCGGATGCCGGCTCGACAGAGAGCCCTTCCATCTTGGCGAGGACATGAAGCGCGCGGAAGGTCTCTTCGTCGGAGACGGCCTCAAAGGCGCCGCCGTCTCGACGCAGGATCTTCTGAAGGTATGCGTAGGCGGGTCCCGGAAAACCAGTGGCGATGGTGATCACGCGGGTGTCCGGGTTGGTAACGCCCTCGGCTTCGGCGAGCCCCTTCCTAAAGGAGTTCACCATTGGTGCACAGCCCTCTGCCTGGATGAGCGCGAGCTTGGGGAGACGATCGACCAACCCCATTTGCTGAAGCTCTTGGTATCCCTTCCAAACACCGACCGGACCCATCCCGCCGCTCACGGCCTGGACGTACCAATCGGGGGCGCGGAGGGGTATCGTAGGTGAAGCCGGCCCGAGCTCCTCTGCAAGCTGCTCCGCTATCTCGAAGGCGATCGTCTTCATGCTCTCACGCGTGCCGACATCGCGAATGCCCCGATCGGCGGGGATACCCTTCCGCGCAGCAAACTCAGCAGCCACCTTCTTGGTGGCGTCATAGGTATCGGTGACTTTCACAACCTCGCTACCGTAAATGGCGATCTCGCGCATTTTCTCCTGCGGGACCAAGCTGGGGAGGAAGGTCCAGAGCTTGATGCCGGCATGGGTGGAGTAGGCCGAGTACGAGATAGCGACATTGCCTGTCGAAGCGACCACGAGCTCGCGGATGCCGGACTCTTTCATCAAGGAGATGACGAGGGCCGCCTGGCGATCTTTGAAGGAGTTCGTGGGGTTCTGGCGCTCATCCTTGATGAACAGATTGGGAATGCCCATCATCATCCCGAGGTTGCGGGCACGGAGCAGGGCCGTGCCTCCTTCGCCCATCGATATCTGATAGTCGTCCCTCCGGAGGGGCAGCAGCTCACGGTAGCGCCACATCGTGAACGGACGCTGGTGGAACAGGGGGGGCCACAGGCGGCTGATGCGCTCGTAATCGTAGCAGACGTCCATCCAGTCGTGCCCGCACTGATTGCAGATGGGAGTGGGGAGGGTAAAGGGTTGACGGTGCCCACAGGCCCCGCAGGCCAGTTCCATGTCCATGGCGATCGCAGACGGGATGATGGGCATAGGTCCAGAGTCTCTTGGGTACCCAGTTGGTGCCTTGCCCTTCTGGGTTTTGGTTAGATAATGGTCTTAGTGGACATTGCTCCTAGCGAAGAACGCTTGGAGGCTTGGATACTTCCTCAGGCCAGCGCACCGGACGGTGTGTTCTCCTGATGTCGTATGCTTCTAGGATATCACAGGTTTAGACAACCACAAGCGGTCTAGTATAATGATGGCTCATCTATGGATATGCATCGAACCGGACTACGTGCTCTGCTCAGGCGTATAGTAACCTCACTGAACGGCATCGGGTGGGAACTCGATCGTCGTTGCGCGCCCGCGGCAATTGTTTATGCTACGTGCTCCCGACAACTGCTTTTGTGTTTGTCATTTGATGGGATATCCCGTATAATCAGTTCAACCCCGAGGAGGATGCGGGAGCTATGGCCGAGCTGAAACGCGGATCCAACCCAAACCCTAGTAGCAGACCAGACACCGAAAGCCCATTTGGCGATTCCGCAGAGAAGCCGCGACGAGGACTGTCTCAGCGGCTGCGAATGCCCCTGTCCGTTGAGGCGAATGTTGACGAGCTTGGCTACGACGACGCCGGTTCGACGTCCGCGGATGAGGAGGACACTCTTGGCGATGCTGCGTCCCCTGATGGCGCCTCTGGAGAACCCGTTGCGACGGACTGGCACAGAAAGCCGGTCCAGCGGGTAGTTGCCGGTGAGAGCCAACTAGAGACGCGCCAGGTGGCTGGTAAGAAGGCCGCGACATCGAGTGAAGGGTTGCTCCCAACAGGTACCCAACTCCAGAACCGGTACAAGGTCCTGGGGGTTATCGGCGTTGGCGGCATGGCGGTGGTCTACAAAGCACAGGATCTGCGTTTCCCCGGTGTGATGCGCTTGTGCGCGATCAAGGAGATGATCAACACCGCGGCGGACCCGCAAGTCCGACAGATGATCGTGCGCAACTTCGAGCGCGAGGCCAGCATCCTAGCCACCCTCAGTCACCCGGCGATTCCCCAGGTGTATGACTACTTCACGGAGGGCTCGCGGAGCTACCTTGTGGAGGAGTTCATCCCCGGCAAGGACCTGGAGGCGCGTGTTTCGGAGATCGAGGGGTTCTTCCCCGAGACGCAGGTCATCGAGTGGGCAGTCCAGCTGTGTGATGTCCTGTCGTACTTGCATAATCACAAACCGCGGCCAATCATCTTCCGCGACTTCAAGCCCTCAAATATCATCCTCGATACGCATGGGCGTATCCGCTTGGTCGACTTCGGTATCGCGAAGCTCTTCCAGAGTGGGCAGAAGGGCACGATGATCGGTACAGAAGGGTACTCACCGCCTGAGCAATATCGGGGTGTTGCCGAGCCGCGCGGTGATGTCTACGCCCTGGGAGCGACGTTGCATCACCTCCTGAGTAAGCAGGATCCTAGGCTGGAGCCACCTTTCTCCTTCAAAGAGCGACCGATCCACATGACCAATCCCACAGCCTCGCGCGAGCTGGTCACGGTGGTTGATCGGGCGCTCGAATACGACGTCAACGAGCGATGGGGTTCGGCCGAGGAGTTCCGGCGCGCACTGCTCTTAGTGCCTGCCGCACGAGGGCTCTCCCCGGTCAAGGGCGAGTCCACAACGATGCTTGCGGGTGGCGCTGTGAAGCCCATTTGGCGCTTCGCATGCGAGGACGAGGTACGTGGCTCGGTCACGCTGACGGAGGAGGTCGTTGTCGCACCTTCGTATGATCACAACGTCTATGCTCTAGGCATCGACGACGGCAAGTTCCTCTGGAAATACGCTGCAGAGGGAGGGATCGCGGCGTCGCCCTGCATCAACGACGAATTGGTGGTGTTCGGATCCACGGATCAGAACGTCTATGCAGTGGACCTGGCGGAGGGGCAGTTGGTGTGGATGACCGAAACCAAGGGGCGGATCTACTCGTCCGCGCAGGCGCAGTTTGGTCATTTCTTTGTCGGATCAGACGACGGGCACCTGTACGCCATCCACGGCACGTCCGGACGCAAGGCTTGGAGTTATTCTGCCGACAGCGAGATCCGTTCGCGCCCGTTTGTAGATGACCACTTGGTGATTTTCAGCTGCCATATCGGCCTCGTCTACGCACTCTCGCTGGGACGGGAGTTGCGGTGGCGGTTCCGGGCGCGGCGGGGCATTATCGCGTCCCCCATCCTGAGTGACGGCTTGGTCTTCGTTGGGTCGCTGGACTGGACGTTCTACGCACTGGACAGCCGCTCCGGGTGGGCAGCCTGGAAATACCGCACCGGCGGGCCTGTGGCCTCGACGGCAGCTATCTGGGATGATTTGGTGATCTTCGGTTCGGCTGACGGGTATATCTATGCACTCCAGGCGACCGATGGCCGCGTTGTGTGGCGCTATCAGACAGACGGCCAGGTCACGGGTTCGGCGACTGTCTATGAAGGTGCAGTCTACGTGGGTGGCGTGGATGGAGCGTTCTATTGTCTGGATGCCCAGACGGGCATCCTTCGATGGCGCTACCAGACGGAGGGGGCGATCACGGGTGCGCCCACAGCGGCAGACGGCATCATCTATTTCGGTTCAGGTGATCACTACGTCTATGCCTTGCCGGCATAGCAAGGAGAGGCTCTGTGGCCGCCCTTAATCGTTGGCTAAGGGACCTCTTTGGTGGGGGGCGTGGCTCTGAAGGGGCGGCTAGTGTCGGCCCTACCAGGGGGGCCGTCCCCTCGACGGTGCTGGAGACGGCGCCCGGGCTTGAGATCCGAGAGCCCGTGTCGCTACTACCATCCGATGGTGGGCCTGTTGCGGGCGACGTCACGGGCGCCTTCAGGGTGGGCAGCAAGACGCACACAGGCAAGGTGCGCGATCACAACGAGGATGCCGTTCTGGTACTAACCAGCCACTTGGATGCAACGCCGACGTCGCCCGACTTCGGATTGTTCATGGTGGCTGATGGTATGGGGGGACACCAAAACGGGGAGGCCGCAAGTGCGTTGGCGCTGCGTGTCTCCGCAGGCCAACTTGTGAACCAGGTCTACGTGTCGCTCCTAGCGGGGGCCGATAGGGGGGCTAATCAGCCTGCGTTGACTGACGTGATCCGTGATGCTGTGGTCCAGGCTAACCGTGTCGTTAGCCAGCGGCTGCCGGGCAGTGGGTGCACGCTCACATGCGGTATGGTTGTGGGCGGACGCCTGTTTATCGGGCACGTCGGCGACAGCCGAGCTTACGTTCGCCGGGCGGATGGCAGTCTCGTGAAATTGACGCGGGACCATACCTTCGTGAATCGTCTCATCGAGGTTGGACAGATCACCGCTGAGGATGCGGTTCAACACCCGCAGCGTAATGTCCTCTACCGGGCCATTGGTCAGCCTGAGGATCTGGAAGTGGATGTGGTGACGCGGTCTCTGGCTCACGGCGACCGGCTGTTGTTGTGCAGCGACGGACTCTGGAACCTGCTTCCGGACAAGGCCATCAGTGACTTGGCGAGCCTGGCCGACCCGCAAGCAGCGTGTGATGCCCTTGTGGACGCAGCGAACGCTGCCGGCGGCATCGACAATATCAGCGTGGTGCTTGTCGAGTTAGCCCGGCATTAGGGCCTGTGCCTATGGTTAAGATTGATGCCTCAAAGGATTACTATGAGATACTTGGCATCCCAGTGGATGCCACGGCTGATGACATCCGTGCATCCTATCGCACTCTGGCCAAGCGGTACCATCCTGATACGGGGTACGAGGATGTCGAGAAGTTCAGGCTTGTCCAGGAGGCTCACGACGTTCTGTTTGACCCTTCTGTCCGGCGGGCCTACGATCAGCAGCGGGCCCTACGTGGCGTAGGCACGGGGCCGGTCTCTCTGACGTTGCTGCAGAGCCGCGATGAGATGCCACCCATGGACGTGCCCCAGATGCTCTATCTTCTCTTGGAGATTCGCCCCCAAGAGGGGCTGCGGGGACCCAGAAGGCGTCTGAACCTCGCGCTTGTGATCGACCGGAGCACGTCGATGCAAGGCGTGCGCATGCACAATGTCAAACTAGCAGCTGCAGATCTGGTGGAGTCTCTCCACGCTGACGATCGTCTGGCACTGATCACCTTCAGCGATCGCGCGGAAGTTGTGGCCGAGGCGCAACCGGCACATCAAAAGCGGGCGCTGCGATCTGCGATTGCCTCGATCATCGCGGGCGGCGGTACAGAGATCTACCAAGGCCTAGCTGCCGGTATTGAGGAAATCGCGCCCTACGCGGCATCTGATGTGATCACGCACGTCATCCTCCTCACCGATGGGCGCACGTATGGCGACGAGGACCTGGCGCTGGCTGCCGCCGCCCGGGCACAGACCCGGGGCATTGGCATCTCAGCCTTTGGGATTGGTGAAGACTGGCACGATCTTTTCCTGGACAATCTGGCGCAGCGGGGTGGTGGTACCTCCCACTACATTGACACACCCTCGAAGGTCCAGAAGGTACTCAAGTCGCAGATAAAGGGCCTGTCAAACACAGTACTGCGCGGCGTACGCGTGCGACTGGGCGCGGCGCCCTATGTCAAGCTGACATCGGCCTATCGCGTGATGCCTCACATGGAGATCCTACCGGTTCACGACGAGAGCTCCTTCGTGGTGGGCGATCTTCACGCGGGCGAGCCGAGTTCCGTGGCGATGGAGCTGAACGTCGAGCAGAATGAGACCGGCACGCGGCGTATTGCGCGCCTCACGATTGAAGGTGGAAACTCGGCGGCGACCGACCGCGTGCAGCTCTGGCGTGACATTACGGTGACTTTCACCCACAACATTGAGGAGAAACCGGTTGCGTCGCGGCTGCTCAACGTGCTGGCACGGCTGACCGTATTCCGGCTCCAAGAAGAGGCGTGGCGCGCGTTGGAGACGGGCAACTCGGATAAAGCCACGCACTATCTGGAGTCGGCCGCGACGCACCTGTTCGACCTGGGGTACGGCGATCTTGGGCGTGCGGCCATGCTGGAAGTGTCCAGGATCAGCCGTGGCAATGATCCCACTGTAAAGGGTCGCAAGCAGCTCCGCTACGGTACGCGGGCGCTCTCGGTCCCTAGTTCTTGACCTTGGAGGTGACTATGGCTCAGAAAGGTGGTAAGGTAGTTTGCCCGTCCTGTGGGGCGGACAACCTACCAGGAACGCTGTTCTGCGTGCAGTGTGGCACTTATCTACCCTCAGGGGGCCCCCTGCGGACGGAACCCCTACCAGAGCAGGAGGTCGGTCGCCCTGCGCGTCCTCGCCACGAAGGGCTGGACCAGGCCGAGCAGCCACGGACGATCAAGATTGAGGTCACGGTGATGGACACGGGGCGAAAGATCCTGCTCTCGGCAGATCGCGAGATCCTCGTGGGACGTCTAGACGCCGCGCACGGGATCTTCCCCGAACTGGATATGACCGCTGATGGAGGGCTGGAACACGGTGTGTCGCGTCGCCACGCCCGGATCTACACTCGGGACGGCACGTGCTTTGTTGAGGATCTCGACAGTACGAACGGTACCTTCCTGAATGGTGAGCGCATCACGCCGTATCTCCCCTATGCCTTCCACGATGGGGATAACCTGACCTTTGGCACGATGCGACAGCAGATCCGTATCTATAACGCGACTGAGAGCGAGCCAAGTGAGGCGAACGAGGCCGACGAAGCAGGCGAACCATAGGAGATCGAAGGAGCGCTAGATGCCATTTACGGTTCTACTACATATCATGAACGAGGACTCGGTCATCGGCGAGATGGATGACCTGCCGGAGCCGACGTCCGCTTTTGTCCAGATATCAAGCCCCAGACTCCGCGACGGACGCGAGGTGACGTATCTCCTACCGGAGACGAACAGCGTCATCTACCCGTGGAATCGCATTCATTGTGTAGAGATTCTGCCGACTGAGACCGATGAGCAGATTGTTACCTTCATCCGTGAGTAGTACAGAGAGCCACCCTCTCGTATTGGTTGTCGATGACGAACCGCGGATCATCCGTTTCGTGCGCATCAACCTGGAGATGGAAAGCTTTCGGGTCATCGAGGCTTCGGACGGACTAGAGGCGATCAACCAGGTCCGGGAGAAGATGCCGGATATGGTTCTGCTGGACGTTATGATGCCGGAGATGGATGGGTTTGAGACGCTGCGCATGATTCGTGAGATCTCGAATGTCCCGGTTATCATGCTAACGGTGCGCAGTTCAGAGGAGGATAAGGTCCGTGGGCTAGACCTCGGCGCCGATGACTACATCACCAAGCCCTTCAGCCCACGGGAACTGGTGAGCCGCGTGCGCGCGGTACTGCGTCGACTCCAGACATTGGTGCCCGCGGAGGACTCGATCCTGGAGATCGACGACTATTTGGGCATCGACTTCAACACCGTTGAGGTGATTGTCGATGGTGAGCGGGTGAAGTTGAGACCGACGGAGTTCCGGCTGCTTCGGCATCTGGTGGAGAATGCAGGCTGGACAGTACCCCACAGCACCTTGCTTTCGAAGGTATGGGGCTACGAGTACAAGGATGAGATCTCGTACCTGCGGCTCTACATAAACTATCTCCGCAAGAAGATCGAGCCGGATCCGTCGAACCCACGCTATATCCTGACCGAGCGCGGTATGGGGTACCGTTTCATAGACTTCCACGACCGGAAAGAGGAGCGCTAGGGCCTTCTCTTCCACCGGCTGCCAGGACTGGCTGCCGCCGGGTAAGATACCTGGGACACTGCCTTTTCCAGGGTCTCTGTGTGTCTTTTGAGAGCTATGCTGATCGGGCGCCGACTGGGCGTCGACCCGGTGAGTTGACTCCTCTCCGGAGGTGTCCAGGACACGCACCCAGCTGGTCGATTGAACCTCCGCCGGTGCATCCCTTGTCGTAAAGCCCTCCTAAGATAAGATTGCCGGGTTCTTATCGGGTGGGCTGCGCTCACTACTGATCGTCTGGTGTATGCTTTGAGGTGTGTGGATGGGCTTTCCCAGAACCAGGGGGCAATCTGATGGGCCAAAGGGTGTGCGATCTAATGGGAGATCGCACAGACGACTGGGCTTTGCCATCACCCTTCTCGGTTGGCTGCTCATCACTACGGGTTGCGAGACGCCGGCTCTGGGCCCGACGCCATCGGAGGCTGTGCCGGCAACACCGACCC
>JAFGNI010000490.1 GCA_016927095.1 Anaerolineae bacterium
CAACTGGTCCGGTCGCGAGCTCCGCAGTTCGCTCGTGGAGCTCACCGGCAGCACGATGGGCATCGTCGGCTTCGGGACTGTGGGCCGCGCGCTGGCGGAGCGCGCGCAGGCCTTCGGTATGCACATCCTGGCCGTCGACGTCTTCCCGGATGGCAAGCCGGATTACGTCGACCACCTGACCGGTCTCGAGGGTCTGCCCTCGCTTCTCGCTGAGTCCGACTACGTCGTCGTCACCGTGCCGCTCGTCGCGTCGACGCACCACATGATCGGCGAGGCGGAGTTGGCCCAGATGAAGCCCTCCGCGATGTTGGTGGGCATCTCCCGTGGCGGCGTGATTGATGAGGGTGCATTGGTGGCTGCCCTACAGGAAGGCCGCCTCGCCGCAGCGGCACTCGACGTCTTCGAAACCGAACCCCTACCCGCAGACAGTCCCCTATGGGATATCGAGAACTTGCTCATCACGCCCCACGCAGCCGGCGGGACGCAGTTCGAGGCCGACCACCTGCGCGAGATCTTTGTGGAGAACGTCGCTCGCTTCCTTGCCGACGACGTCCCGCTCCGCAACCAGATCGACAAGGCGCGGGGCTTCTAGCTCCGCGCCCTCAGACGGCCCGCCGGCCCGTCGCTACAACCTACCCCCGCCGGTTGTTGTAGCGACGGGGCGGCGCCCCGTCTTCTTTGCGCGCGCTGTACCCGCACCCACGACCTCGCACCTGCGCTCACACGTACCGCGCACATGGCGATTGCGGCATTCCCAGGGTTGCGCTACAATGCCTCCTGACCGGCAGGACACAAGGAGCCCGAGACAACGATGACGACACAGACACCGCACGATAGGCTACAGCAACCGCAGGATGTGCTGCGGCAACCGCAGGATGTGCTGCGGCAACCGCCTGACTGCACAGCGACGCTGATAGAACCCAACGGCCTGATCCCCAACAACAGCCGGGTGCCGCTGCTCGTCTACAAGCAGGCAGTCTCCATGTCCAGCGGTGATCCGGCAGCCGCCTTCGAGGCTCTCTTCACCCAGAACAACTGGCGCGGATCCTGGCGCGACGGCATATACGGCTTCCACCATTACCACAGCACAGCCCATGAGGTCCTCGGCATCTACCGTGGCACTGCCACCGTCCAACTGGGCGGCGACGATGGCCTCACGGTCCAGCTATCGACCGGCGACGTCGTCGTGATCCCTGCCGGCGTCGCCCACAAGAACCTGGGCAGCAGCCGTGACTTCGGCGTCGTCGGTGCCTATCCGGCGGGACAGCAGTGGGACATGAACTACGGCAAGGCCGAGGAGCATCCTCAGGTCGACGAGAACATCGCCGGCGTCCCAAAGCCGGGCTATGACCCGCTTTATGGCGAACGAGGCCCGCTTGTGGAGCTCTGGTAGACGACGCGCCCGCAGCTATTACAACCATCATATCAAGGAGACCCCATGGATTTCCCGCTATTATCTGAGACCTGGCGCGTCGAACGCCTGACACCGCCCACCGGACCGGTCGACATCGTCCTGGACACCGACACCTATAACGAGGTCGATGACCAGTTCGCTGTGGTGTACGCTCTGCTCTCGCCGGAGAAGATCAACCTCCAGGCGCTCTACGCAGCGCCCTTCTTCAACAACCGGTCCACCGGCCCCGCCGATGGGATGGCGAAAAGCTACCAGGAGATCCACCGCCTGCTGGACCGGATGAGCGAGGGACCCATCCAGATCCCGGAGCCCGAAGGCTTCGTCTTCCGCGGGTCCGATAACTATCTGCTTGACCGCGAGCACCCGCGTGAGAGCGAGGCGGCGGAAGATCTGATCGCCAAGGCTATGGCCCGCGGTGAGGACGATGCCCCCCTCTACATCGCCACCATCGGCTGCATCACCAACGTCGCTTCTGCCATCTTGATGGAGCCGGAGATCATCAAGCGCATCGTGATCGTCTGGCTGGGCGGGCACGCCTTCCACTGGCCCGACACCCGGGAGTTCAACCTCTGGCAGGACCCTGTCGCCGCACGCGTCGTCTTCGACTGCGGTGTGCCCGTCGTCCAGATCCCGGTGATGGGCGTCTGCTCGCATCTGCACACGACTATCCCGGAGATCGAACGCTACGTAAAGGGCCGCGGCGCCATCGGCGACTTCCTGGCAGAGACGGTGAAAGGCTACCACAAGGACCACTTCGCCTGGTCCAAGGTGATCTGGGACATCTCTGCCATTGCCTTTCTGTTGAACGAGTCCTGGACGCCCACTGCCCTGGTCCACAGCCCCATCGTCACCAGTGAGGGCACCTGGAGCTTCGACAACAGCCGCCACCTGATTCGCAGCGCCGTTCACGTCCACCGCGACCCCATCTTCCGGGATCTCTTCACCAAACTTGACGCTCACAGCAAAGGCTAAGCCCACTCGCCGATGACCAACGCAGCCAGACGTCGACGCAAGGGACGAGAGGCCGACGAGACCGTCGTGCAACAGATCGCCGCGGACCTGCGGCAGCTCGGCGTCAGGGAGGGCGGCGTCCTCCTGGCTCACAGCTCGCTGAGCGCGCTGGGCCACGTCCCCTTCGGCGCCGAGACGGTCATCCAGGGTTTGCTCGAAGCCTTGGGCCCTCAGGGCACGCTGTTGATGCCCGCGCTGAGCTATGAACATGTCACCGAGAAAGCGCCCTTCTTCGATGTCCGGCGCACGCCCTCCAATGTCGGCGTCATCCCGGAGACCTTTCGCACGCGTCCCGGCACCTGTCGCAGCGTCCATCCCACCCATTCGGTCTGCGGCGTCGGGCCTCGGGCTGGGGAGCTGCTTGAGGATCACGAGCTCGACACGACGCCCTGCGGCCCGCACTCTCCTTTCCGCAAGTTGCGGGAAGTCGAGGGGCAGATCCTGATGCTGGGCTGTGGTTTGCGTCCCAACACATCGATGCACGGTATCGAGGAGCTGGTCGAGCCGCCCTACCTCTTCGATGGTCCCCTGACCTACGTGCTCATCACAGCGGACGGACGGTCGACAGAGAGGACCTACATGACCCACGGGTTCGACGGGTGGGTTCAGCGCTATGACCGCGTCGCCCAGATCCTGGCACCGCCCGACCTGCGGACTGGTGCTGTGCTAATGGCGCGGTGCCACCTCATCGAGGCCGCTGCTCTCTGGGAGGCGGTGCTTGAAGCGCTGCGCAAGGATCCTTTGACCTTCGTGGATCGCGACATCGTATCCTGACTGAAGGAGACCGCATCTAGAGTCCAACCTGTTCATATAGCACTAGTCTGCGAGTGGCTCGGCTCTGTGCCGCCATCCAGGCGCCAGCAGCCAAGCACGGACAGTCGATACGTTGCAACCAGATCACATCAAATCTAAAGGAGTGAGACATGACAGACACTAATACCAAGAAGAAGGCCCTGATGGTTTGGGGCGGCTGGCTGGGCCACGAGCCCAAGCAGTGCGTGGATATCTTCGCACCCTACCTCGACTCACAGGGCTACGAAGTGACCATCTCGGACACGCTCGATAGTTACCTTAACAAAGAGCTGATGATGTCGCTCGATCTGATCATTCCCGTCTGGACGATGGGCACGATCACCAACGACCAGGAAAAGGGGCTGTTGGACGCGGTTGAGAGCGGCATCGGTATCGCCGGCTGGCATGGCGGCATGGGCGATTCCTTCCGCAACAACGTCAACTACCAGTTCATGGTCGGCGGGCAATGGGTCGCGCACCCGGGCGGCGTGATCGACTACGAGGTCAACATCACCAAACACGATGACCCCATCGTCGCGGGACTCGCCGACTTCGCGATGCACTCTGAGCAGTACTATATGCACGTCGACCCCTCGAACGAGGTCCTGGCGACGACCACCTTCAGCGGTGAGCACGCCTACTGGATCGAGGGCACCGTGATGCCGGTCGCGTGGAAGCGCACCTACGGCAAGGCCCGCGTCTTCTACACCAGCCTCGGTCACGTGGCCAGCGACTTCGATGTCCTGGAGGCTCGCGAGATCGTCAAGCGCGGCATGCTCTGGGCCAGCAAGTAAGCAGACGCACGAACGAACAGGCGGTTGCCGGAACGTTGGAACGTTCAAACGTTGAAACATTCCAACGTTCCGTTCCTCAAGAAAGGATCCCATATGACCACCAAAGTCGGCATCGTCGGATGCGGCAACATCAGCGGCATCTACCTGAAGAATGGTCAGCAGACCTTTGAGAACATCGAGATCGCAGCGTGCGCAGACGTGATCCTTGAGCGCGCCGAGGCACAGGCCGAGGCCTACGGCGTCCCACGGGCCTGCACCACCGAGGAGTTGCTGGCGGATCCCGAGATCGAGATCGTCATCAACCTGACCACGCCCCAGGGGCACCACCCGGTGGCGATGCAGGCCATTGCCGCGGGCAAATCCGTCCACAATGAGAAGCCGCTGGCGCTCACCCGCGAACAGGGCAAAGAACTGCTGGCAGCGGCTGCGGCGCAGGGCGTCCGTGTGGGCGGCGCCCCCGACACCTTCCTGGG
>JAFGNI010000491.1 GCA_016927095.1 Anaerolineae bacterium
ACAGTGTACTGGTTTCGAGGCTCGGGTACAAGGGTCTGTGGTAAGAAAATGGTGATAGATCGTGTCCAACGGGTTTCGACCAGCCTGCAGTCCTGCACTCGTACGACCTTGCACACAACGACAAGGTAATATACAATACGACCATCTGCAATAACCCGATGAACTAGCGCGGTGAACTAGCGCGGTGGCTCGCTAGCCGATTGGAGGTCGCATGCAACCCAACCACGTCTTCAGAGCGCACGATAGCTACGTCATGGCATTGGCGTACACATCCGGTGGGGGAAGCCTGTTCTCAGCAGGTATGGACAACGTCGTCCACAGCTGGGACGCCGGAGAGTGGGGGCGGATGACCACCTTCGTGGAGCATGAGAAGAGCGTGAACTGCTTTGCGCTAACGCCGGATGGGCAGACGCTCATCACCGGCTCGTCCGATGCGACCGTTCGCCTCTGGGATATTCGCACGCAGGAAGCGCGTCACATCCTGCAGGACCGCCAGCGCGTTGTCGCCGCGCTGGCGCTGTCCTCGGACGCATGGTGGATCGCGGCAGGATCGTATAAGGGACGTGTCGCGGTGTGGGATCTCGAGGGAAAGGTCGTCACGGGCTTCCCGGCATCGAAAGGCAACATCACCGCCGTAGCCTTCCATCCAACCGAGGGCCACGTCTTGGCCACCGCGGGTCTGGGGTCCGATATACGGGTCTGGCACCTTCCCGACGCAGATGAAATCGCCACGCTCCCCGTAACCACAGCAGCCGTCGCCACGGCACGCTTCACCCCGGATGGCCGCTACCTGCTGGCACTCACCTACGAAGGATACCTGCGCGTTTGGGATGCGCGTACGGGAACGGCGCTGCCCCAGCTGCACGTGGACCTAACCGGCGCGCGCACCTTTGCCCTCAATGCGCAGGGCGATCGCTGTGCCGTGCTCTACGAGGGACGAGCAGAGATCCGTAGCTTCCCTGGCTGGGCTATCCAGGCGTCGCTGGATATGGACGCCAAGGTGCTCAATGCGGCAGCGTTCTCGCCGTCGAGCGGTGAGGTGGCCATTGGAGGCGCCGACGGCAAGATTCGCATCTATCAGATAGGCGTGTGAGGCCAGGGCTGCCCGTCTCCGGTGGGTTCATGCAAACCTAGGCTGGGCAGCGATGCGTCACTGTGAGGAGACAGAGAAGCCGTCGTGTCGCGTAGCAGTGGTGCCGTGGGCCACGTGGTGCCGCGGCATTGCCTACCGTCGAAAAGGGCGTATGATGGGCGCTGCTCCCTGCGAGTGCTGCAGTGCGCGGGAGCTGGGCCTCAGACCTTCCGTCACTCCAAGGACACCGAGCTTGCGAGCCATCTATGGGTGAGAATGATCCTGCTATGACCCTACCGGAGACCGATATCGACCAGGCAGCACTGCGGCGTAGGTCACAACTCCTCCAAGGTATCGCTGACGCCACGCACCTCTTGATCTCGTACGACGTCCGCGAACGAGAAGTCCTTGCATCCATCGAGATTCTGCGTCAGGCAGCATATGCCGACCGCGTCTGCCTCGAGGTTACGAAACGTGCGCCGCTTGGCGCTGGCACTCCGCTCATTCAGCGCTGCGTCGGCGTAGACCGTTGGACGTCGAGCTTCCAGCTGCCAATGCGGTGGCGGGCCATCCTCTCGGCACACATGGCCATCCATCAGTCTGTGGGCGATCTGCCACCCGAGGAGGCTTCGGTTCTGTCGGGAGATCGTGTACAGGTCGTGCTCTCAGTCCCAATCGTGGCCGACAAGGTGCCCCGGGGACACCTACGCTTCGATCGGATGACCGCTTCAGAGGGATGGACCCCCGACGAGGTGGTGGCCCTGCAGACCGCCGCCAATGGCTACGGCAGCGCACTCGCGCACGTGGAAGCCCTCGCGGCCCTCAGAGAGAGCGAAGCCCGGTACCGCAGACTCGTCGAGAATGCCCCTGACTTCATCTACCGGATGTCGCTTCCTGATGGCACCTATGAGTACGCAAGTCCTGCTGTCAGCGATATAACGGGATATGCGGCAGCTGAGTTCCTTGAACGACCGTCTCTGATCCGTGAGATTGTCCATCCCGGTTGGCGAGGCTACGTGGAGACAGAGTGGGCCAGATTGCTGCGCGGCGAGGCACCGCCAGCCTATGAGTATGCCATCATCCACGGAAAGACCGGGGAGACCCGATGGCTTCTCCAACGGAACGTTATCATTCACGACGATGGCGGCGACGTTGTGGCCATCGAGGGTATCGTGTGCGACATCACGGCACGTAAACGTGCGGAGTTGCAGCTACGGACCCAGCAGTCGATGCTGGAGAGCATCTTTCGGGCTGCCCCCGTGGGTATTGGCCTCGTCTCCGACCGCTATTTCCTGCAGGTCAACGACAGAGTGTGCAAGATGACGGGCTACACCCGGGAGGAGTTGGTCGGCAAGAGTGTGCGGAAGCTCTATCCTACCGAGGCCGATTTCGAGTATGTGGGTAGTGCAGGCTATGATGAGCTTCGGCGAAGTGGCACCAGCGTCATTGAGACACGCTGGCAGCGCAAGGATGGGACAATCGTGGATGTCTTGCTGAGCTCAACGCCCCTGGACCAGAACGATCTCGCGGCAGGCATCACAGTGATAGCCCTCGACACTACGGGACGAGATGAGGCCAGAACTAGGATGCAGCAGTACCTAGAAGAGAGAGAAGTCCGCGCGCAGCAGATGCAGCACAGGACCGAAGACAACGCAACTCCCCCTACGCCGGCTGAGAACGGCAGCTGCTGCCGCGGTTCAGGGTGAAGAGGTAGCCGTGTCTGTTTCACGTCCACGCTGGATCCTCGTAACCGGCATCATCACTGGCTGCATCATCTTGGACCAGGCGACCAAACTGCTCGCACAGGCCAGCTTGCCAGCTCGGACACTCCACCTGCTGGGTGATACAGTGCGGCTGCGGCTCTCTCACAACACCGGTGCCTTCTTGGGGCTGGGAGCAGGCCTCCCACCGGCCTGGCGATTCTGGATCTTCACCTTCCTGAGCTTGGTGATGGTCGCGGGCGTTGTGACCTTCGCTCTCACAAGCGAGGAGCTACCCCACGATGCGATCATCGCGCTCGCCTTCCTTGCCGGCGGCGGCACCAGCAACCTGATCGACCGTCTGCTGCGAGGAGGCCACGTCATCGATTTCCTCAACTTTGGGATCGGCAACTTGCGCACCGGCATCCTCAACTTTGCCGACATCGCCATCACCTTCGGCGCCCTCTACGTCATCTGGGCCGCCTTCCGCGCAGAACGCTAGCCCGCTGCGACCCACCTTCGCCTCATCCGGCGACGAGCCGAGCGCCCCCAAAATGATGCGCCCGTCTAGCCCCGTGGCGATTGACAGGTCAAGCAGCAGGCCTAAGCTAGGAACAGGAATCCCGCTCTGTTGGCACAAGGAGGGCTCATATGGCTACAGGTAAGTATCTGGAAGTCGACCCCGGCATTGAGATCTACTACGAAGATCAGGGAGAGGGGACACCCATCATCTTCATCACGGGCTGGACCTTCACCACCGAGATGTTCAGCAACCAAATGGCGCACTTCTCGAGCAGCCACCGCGCCATCGCTATGGACCCGCGGAGCCACGGGCGATCCACCGTGACACCCCACGGGAACAACTACGAAACCCAGGGCGCCGACCTGGCCAAGCTCATCACCGCACTCGACCTCAAGGAGGTCGTCCTGGTGGGTTGGTCCGTCGGCATCCTCACGACACTGTCCTACGTACGCCAATACGGCCTAGATAACGTCAAAGCCGTCGTCAGCATCGATATGTCGCCCAAACCACTCTCCTGCAACGACGACGACTGGGTGGAAGGACCGTTTGACGAGACCGCGGAGCTGTTCACAACGTATCTCTTCACACCACAAGGACAGCGCGACTTCGTGACAGCCTACGCCACGGAGGTGATGGTCCAACGGGAACTCGAGGAAGAAGAACTGACGTGGATCCTGGAGCAGTCGCTAAACACGCCATCCCATCTTGCCGCGCTCTACTTCGCAGCGGCGATGTTCGCGGACTATCGCGCGGAGGCCCAGTTGGTGTCCAAGAACGTGCCCGCCCTCTACGTGATCGCTGAACACTGGGCAGACGTGGCGGTGCCCTACATCAACACTCTGTGTCCCGAGACCGAGACCGCTGTGCTCGGCGGTCACATGATGTTCTGGGAGCACGCGGGCAAGTTCAATGCGCGCCTCGACGAATTCCTCGCGTCACTCTAGACGCGCCTCCAGGGGCACGGAGACGTGCCCCTGGGGGATCGAAGCTGCACAGCGGTTGCCTTGGGCCGCCCCTATGGTAGAGTAGGTTGTTGGGTACTGCTGAGACTCTGTGGCGCCTGGCGAGGCGTTCGGTACCCACGCGACCTTCACGACCCTACGATCCAAGGAGCTGATAGCTGATGTTGAATCTGAGAGGCAATCTCGTCTATACCGGAAACGATGTCATTGAGAACGGCATCGTCACCCTCGACGGCAGCTTACTCGCCGGTGTCGCCAAGGCGGCCCGAGGCGATGTGGCAGGAAGCTATCCTGTCATCACCCCCGCTCTCATCGATGCCCACAGCCACATCGGCCTGACCCGTGGCGGCGAGCCGTCCGATGAGGCAGAGGCCAACGAGCATATGGAGGCACTTCTGGCCCACGCTGATGTGCTCGACTCCGTGCAGATGGACGACGTCGGTTTCGCGGACTCGATCGAGTCCGGCGTGCTCTACTCGTGTGTGCTGCCGGGCAGCGGCAACATCATCGGTGGCAACTCCGCCGTGATTCGCAACTACGGGTCAGACACCAATGCCGCTTTCGTCCGTCGCTCGGGCATCAAGGCCGCCTTCGGCTACAACCCGATGCACGTGCGCGAGTGGAAGGGGCAACGTCCCTACACGCGTATGGGCGCCCTAGCGATGCTCCGCGCCAAGCTTCACGACGTGAAGACCAAGATGGACAAGGAAGCCGCCAAGGACGACGCTGACGTGACCTACACGGCGGAGGAGACCGTGATGAAGGCCCTGCTCAGCGGCGAGGAGCGTCTGCGCATCCACGTCCACAAGGCCGACGACATCGCCGCGATCCTCCGCTTCGTGGACGAATGGGGGCTGAAGGTGATGGTGGAGCATAC
>JAFGNI010000492.1 GCA_016927095.1 Anaerolineae bacterium
AGCGTGGATGCGAGCTTTCATCTCGCGCTTCAACACCGGCACCAGCGCCTCCAGCTTCAGATCCCGAGCCGGGGGTTTCGGCGCCTTGTTGTTGCCGTTGGTCGCACCACCGCTCTCGTAGGCCGCCAGCTCATCCTCGTAGCGCTCCCATTGGGCGGCGTACTCCTGCGCCTTGACCAGCGCCTCGCGTAGAACCGCAGCATTGCCCATCCGCGTCGAGGGCGCCTTCTTCCGGCCCCCATAGACGCGCTTCGGGTTCTCACCCAGTGCCATCTTCATCCCGGCGGGCTCCAGAAGAACCATCTCGTCCACCGTGAGGCGGGGCACCGTCTTCAGGCAGACCCATTGCCCACCGATGAGATTGGCGCTGCCCGGCCCGGTCAACACCGTCGTCACGCCGGCAGCCAGCAGCTCCTCAAAGACGGGCGACTGCGAATCCACGGCGTCCAGCGCGCGCATATGCGGCGTGACGGGATCCGTCGACTCATTGACATCGTTCTCATCGTACCCTACGCCATCGGCCATCAACCCCACGTGGCAGTGCGCGTCGATCAGCCCCGGCGTCACCACCTTGCCGGTCACGTCGATCACCTCGGCCTCTGCCGGAATCTTGACATCGACGCCTACCGCCACAATCCGTCCCTCGTCCATCAACACGGTACCGTGCTCCAATACCCCGTTAGCCACCGTGAGAACACGGCCATTCGTCAAGGCAATCATCACGCGTTTTCCCCTTAGCCCTTTTCCCTTATCCTTCGTCACCCAATACCCCGGCGGCACCCGTCACCGCGTCGATCCGTCGCAACGCCTCATACACCGCCCGCCCCGAATGGTAGCAGGCTTTCCAGGGACTGCCGATGGCAGCCACCAGGGGCTCACCGGTCTCGCTGACCAGCGTCATCCATTCACCCAGCTCGTGATTGATCATGTGGCGGCGCACGAAGTCCCAAGTCAACAGGAAGGCCTCCGCATACCGCGGATCTCCCGTGAGCTCAAACGCGTCCAGAAAGCCCACAAGCACCTCGGCGTTTTGCCAGAACTCCTTGTCGCGCACGAGGGGCGGGCCGTCGTGCGGGCCATCACGATAGACGCCTCCCCGTTCGTGGTCAAGCCCGTAGGTCAGAGCGTGGTCCACGAGTCGCCGCACAATGCCGGCATACACATCCCTCGGCTTCCCCAGGACCTCACCTGCCCGCACCAACAGCCACGCCAGCTCAACGTTGTGCCCGTAGGAGGTGGTGTCCGTTGGCGTTGCCACGGCATCCCCCTCGCGGTCGGCATTGAAGGTGCGGCGGATCGCTATGGCAGGGATTGGGTTGAAAGCCAGATCGTATTGGTTGCCGCCACAGCCGCTCGCGGGATCGATCATATGCTTGAGGATCACGTCGATGACCTCCTGAAGCCGCCGGCGGTGGATCTCCTTGCCCGACGCCTGCGCCAGCACGGTGAAGGCCTCCAGGAGATGCATATGGATGTCCAGCGACTTGCGATCACCGGCAGCATGGCCTCCAGGGGAGAGCTGCCAATCGGGCTCGAGGTTCTCATAGTAGCCGCCCCGGGCCGTATCTACACAGTAGCGCTGCAACAAGTCGAAGGTCTGCTCCGCGTACGCCAGTCCCCGGGCATCGCCGGTCGCCAGGGTGTAGGTCGCTAGGGCGTAGATCGCGAAGCTCTGCCCATACACCACCTTGCCATCGTCAACCAACGTGCCATCCCGCTGAACAAGCCAGTTCCAACCGCCGTGCTCGCCATCCCAGAAGTGCTCGATGAAGAAATCCACGCCCTGACGAGCGGCGTCGAGATAGACCGGGTTCGCCGGGTCTATCATATGGAAGAGCGAGAAGCCCCAAATCTGGCGCGTCTGGGTGACGATGTGCTTGTCGGTCTCGCCCTCGATCAGTTTCCCATCCGCATCAAAGCAGGTGAGATAACCGCCATACGCCTGATCGACGCCCCGCTCAGCCCAGAAGGGGATGATCCCCTGGACCAAATGCTCTCGCAACTGCAGACGCGCCTCCACCAGCCTCTCCGCCAGGTGCCTGTCCTTGTTGTCCGTCCTATCTCCCATATCCCAAAGCCCTTTTCCCTTGTCCCCTATCCCTTATCCCCCAAGCCGTGAAGTGTACAGCCCCCATCCCGCAGGCAAATGCTGCCCCTGAGCTTCCAGCAACGCCGCCGCGAGCGCCTGCGCCGTTGCGCGGTCCGTCACCGCACCGTCAGCGAGCAGCGCCTCGACAAAGAGCTTCCGGTCGCAGGTCAGCGCAGCCTCGACGGTCAGTCGCGTCGCCGCCAGCTTGCGCAAGATCACGGCAGCCAGCGCATCAGAGAAATCGGGCACCTGCATGGGATAGATGCCCGAGGCCGTAGCAACCGCGGGGATCTCCAGTACCGCATCTGGCGGCAGGTTGGGGACGGTGCCCTGATTAGGAAGGTTGACCGCATAGATCTCGCGCCGGTCGAAGCGCAGACTCCGCAAGATGCTGAGAAGCTGCTCGTGCTCACCGGTGGTGGGTTCGAGAATCCAGTCATCCAGCGGCGTCTCTCCAAGGGCCTGAGCCCGCATCGTCGCGTAACTCCGGTCGCCATCGGCAATGGTGCGCTCAAACGAATAGGCATCGACACCCAACTGCCGATTGCCGTAGCGCCCGCTAGGGAAGCGCTCGGGGAAGAACTCGGTCACGTGCCGGTCGTTGGCGGAGGGATAGGCCGCATAGGCCTCGAAGAGCGACCAGGAGAAGGGATTCTCCGTGGCAAAGGCAT
>JAFGNI010000493.1 GCA_016927095.1 Anaerolineae bacterium
CTCCGCAGCCGTTCGTCGATGATGCGATCAGCGTTGGTGTGGTAGCGCGCGGCAAAGACGACGCCGATATCCGCTGTGGACATCGTGCGCGAGAACCCGCCGGGGATCCCGCCGTCAAAGATCACGATGGCCTTGCGCTGAACGCGCGAGGACCAGGCGCGGAGCTTTAGCACGAGCTTCGCCTCGTCGTCAGGGTCTTCAAGGTCGATGCCGTGCAACGCAGCAATCACGTTATGGCCATCAATGAGAAAGGGCATATCACACCTATCGGTACTGTATCACGAACTGGCACGGTGACAACGACTGTGATCCGGGCCTGCGCGGTTGCACCTTCCCGGAAGCTATGTCGGTGTCATTGGGGGCTGGTGTGTGATGCAACCGGGGATCGGTAGGACTCGTAGTAGGATAGTCCGCATCGTTATATGGTATATGGCCGGTGCGACGACCGTGCTACCCTGGAACGTAGAGAGCGTGCGGTGGGCTTGGTAAAGAAGGAGGCGCGATGGCCCGAGGCGATCTGGATCGCAAGCAGTCTCGTCCGGAACAGGAGCGAGAGCTGCTTGGCTGGCTGAAGGAGTTCCTGGCGCAGTTCGAACTTGCGTGGAAATTGCTGTGGGACGGGCGGGTGTCCGGCTTCACCAAGCTGGTGCCGCTGGCGATGGTGGCATATTTGATCCTCCCCTTTGACATTGTGCCGGACCCGGTGCTGGGGTTCGGGCAGGTGGATGACCTGGTGCTGATCCTGTTGGGGCTGAAAATGTTCATTTCGCTGTGTCCGCCCGACGTTGTGGCGGAGTTGGAGAATCCGGACCAGACATCCGCCGATGGTGCGTGGCGTCCGCCGGAGGAGATCATCGACCTGGAGCCCCGAATGCCGCCTGCTGAGGAAGCGACGGGGGACATCGATCAAAGCTGAGCATGCTCGCAGTCCGGCAGAGGTAGTAGCGGAGGCGGAGCAGGCGAGCACCTGTTCTAGGCCGCGCTGAAGATGGGAGGGACGGTATCCCGGACGCTGTCCAGGAAGTCTGGGTCGTCGAGGATGACAAAGTCGAGGGTCCAGCCATCCGGGAGGAGGCTCTCGAATTCCATCAGGACAGCGTCGACCAGGGCGGACTGCGCACTCGATGTCATCCCCTCGTGCAGCGCGAGGCCAACCACGTGACGTGCCCCCGCGGGTGCCAGCCGCATGAGGAAGAAGTATGCGGACACGATGGAGGGGTAGCTCTCAAGCACGCTTCGTACCGTTCTGAACCAGCCTTCCGATGGCTCTATCTCCGGCGGTGCGATGTAGACCGTCGTGCCAACTGGCAACTGGCGCGCGGTGCACTGCAGCACGGAAGCATCCCCTGATGCGGCAGCAGCAAACTCGTCACGATACATGCGGTACGATGCGGGACTGCCCGGATTGATCATGACCACGTCGATGTTGTTTTGCGCGGCAATCAACAAAAGGTCCAGCCCACGCAGTGCAACAAGGGCTGGGCTATCAGGATCCCAGGCCAGAACGGCTTCCTCATCCGAAAAAGCGACCAGGATTACCTCATCCGCATCATTGACGAAGGTGAGCAGCGGGATGTCGTCGGAGGCTTCTTCGAAAGCCGAACCCTCACCGTCCCCCGCTTCTGGGGGTGCCAATACGATGAGTGTGCTGTTGTTCAGCGCAGCGTAGAACCCCCGCAGTGCCTCCGGCGTGGGGTGACGGGCCACGTCCTGTAAGGCCGCCAGCAGCTCGTCATTTGTGAACTCCAGGATCTCGTCAGTTTCCGTCAATGGCATTGCCTATGATCTGACCTGCCGAGGGAGAGCCGTCTACCGGCAGGGGTCGAAGTCCTCTCCCAGGATTAGCCGGAGCTTGATGTCACTCTCTGCGGCGCCCACGTAGGTGACCTGAGCTTCAGGCACCCTGAAGATCTCCTGTACGGTTGAGACGCCGGTGCCCTTGGCGTGTTCGCCATAGACCTGGATCTGGGTCTGTGGATAGTACTGACCGTCGCTGTCGCCCAGAACGGGCGTGAAGCCATGCTGATAGAGATGGTCCGCGGCGAGGAGCTCCCACTGCGCTCGAGACGAGCCGTTCCATACCTCAACCTTGATGGCAGCCAAAGCGGCACGGCTGGGGGAAGGCGGCACCATAGCACGATCGACGAGGGGGGATATCTTCTCCCACTGTGGAAGGTAGACGAAGCCTCCGGTGGCCGTAGTGTAGGGCGTGACTTCGGCACTGCCGATGTTATAGAGGGAGACCTGAGACAGCTCGATCTGTGCTGCAATTAGCCCCAGAGATAGGATGCGGCCCAGTCCGAGATTCGTGTCGACGATCTGTCCATATTGGTCATAGAGTGCAGGGACCTTGTCCAAGAGACCGCCCTCGCGTGCCTTACGCCAGATGGCTTCCAGCACCTGCTGCTGGCGCTCCTCGCGGTCAAAGACGCTGGTAGTCTTTCTGGTGCGGGAGTACCAGAGTGCCAGTCTACCATCCATATGCTGCATCCCGGGTTCCAGAGACATTATCTGGTAGACACCATTCTCATCCGGATACGGCCAGTAATCCTGGATGTGGCAGTAGACGGGAACATCAACCCCCCCGAGGATGTCGACGATATCCTTCAGCCCCTGGAAGTTGACCTTGGCATAGTAGTCGGCTGTGATACCGAGGTTGTACAAGAGCGTCTGGTTCAGCAGGCCGAATCCACCGCCCTCAAATGCATACGTCTCACCGTACATATCTGCAACATTGATGCGGTTCATCTTGAACTGTGGGATGTAGACGTAGAGGTCGCGTGGGATCGAGATCAGAGCGACCGAGGGGATCTTGGGGTAGATGACGGCGATCTGGATCGCGTCGGTGTTCCAGTGCTCCCATTCGGGCCGCCTATCGCTGCCGAGAAGTGCAACCACAATGGCTTCTTCGGAGATGGGATAGCGGGGCACGGCGGTAGGGATGGGATAGGTATTCGTATCGCCATCGCCGGTGGCGATGATATCTACCGTCACTGCCGTGGGGCGGTTGAGCGGGAGC
>JAFGNI010000494.1 GCA_016927095.1 Anaerolineae bacterium
CGATAAAGGCGCCCGCCCAATTCTGGCAGCACGGTGATGGCCACGTAGTCGTTCTCCAGGATGATCGCGGTGTAGTGCTTGGGGGTAAGCCCCGTGACCTTCTCCGGTTCCAAGCGCGGATAGGGATAGATTGGATCATCGGGCGTTGTGGCCTTCAGCGCGTCTACATAGCCATACGTTGCCAGCACCAGCGTGGTCTGGGTAACCCGGACACCTCCCACAGGCCCGCTGATGGGCGCCGGCGATGTCGCCGTGCCCACGGTGGCGGTCGGTTCGGGCTCGGCTGTGGCTGTTGGGCTGAGTGCAGCCATAGCGGTGGGAGAGGGCGCCTCGGTTGTCGTCGTTGCAGGGGCGGGCGCCGGCGTAGGCGACGCCGCTGCGGTAGGCCTTGCCGCCGTAATGGCAGTAGGTGTTGCCGCGGCGGTGGCGGTAGGCGTTGCCGGCGGTGTGACCGTTTGGGTCGGCGACACTGTGGACGTGGGTGCCAATGTATGGACCGGTGATGCTGATGCCGTCACGGGGGCTACGTGCGTCGCGATCATAGGCAGCGCGGTCGGTTCGGAGGTGTCGCGCGCGCAGGCTGTGATGAGAAGGGCAATGGGGATTATCAACCAGCGTGATCTGCGGTGCATAGGGGCTCCTCAGGCGCCTGGGACGGTTGCATCTGGATTCTAGCGTCTGCCCCCGCGCCGTCAATGGGCATTCGTAGTATGCGCTTGTTCGGCTATAATAGAAGTAGAGTTGTTATCCACGCTTGGGGCTATCCGCGTCCCAAGCGCGATTTGTCTTGGGACTAAGCTGAATCCAAGCGTCAAGGCTGCACCGACAGCACACTGAGAAGAGCGATGGCGTCTCACGCGGAGGTTGTCGATGGCATCCCTGCGCCTGAGATGCATTACGCCGAGAGAAGGAGGCGACCAAATGCCAGTTACAGCCGTTGTAGGCGCGCAATGGGGCGATGAGGGTAAGGGCCGTATCGTGGACTATTTGGGTCAGCGAGCGGATCTGGTCATCCGTTTTCAGGGCGGGGACAACGCCGGCCACACCGTGGTCAATGACTATGGTAAGTTCGCGTTGCATCTGGTCCCCTCCGGTATCTTCAACCCAGCTACGGTGAATCTCCTGGGGGCAGGTACCGTCGTTAACTTGGATACACTGTCTGAAGAGTTGGACAACCTGGAAGCAGCCGGTGTGAATGTTGACAATCTGCTGATCGATCTTCGTGCGCACCTGATCCTGCCTATCCACCGGCTGCTCGATGGCGCGGAAGAGGCCGCCCGCAAGAAGGGATGGGAGGTCGGCACCACCAAACGCGGGATTGGGCCTGTCTACAGCGACAAATCGGCCCGCCACGGCATCCGGGTAGGCGATATCCGGGACCCTGTTCGCCTCCGCGCCCGGCTGGAGATGCTGGTACCGCGCAAGAACCGTGACCTGGCCTACTTCGGCCTGGAGCAGGTGACCGTCGATGCGTTGATGGATCTCTGCAGCCGTTGGCGTGATAAGCTGGGTGATCGGATCGTCGATGCGCTGCCCCTCGTCCGGGATGCGGTGCGGTCTGGCAAGCGTGTTCTGTTGGAGGGCCAGTTGGGCGTGATGCGCGATCTCGACTGGGGCATCTATCCTTATACAACGTCCTCATCGCCGACCGCAGGTGGGGCTTGCGTGGGTGCTGGCATCCCACCTAGGGCCATCGATGAAGTCCTCGGCATTGTGAAGGCCTACGCCACATCTGTGGGTGGCGGTCCCTTCCCAACCGAGCTGTTGGGCGACGTGGGCGCGAAGTTGCGGACTGAGGGGCAGGAGTTTGGGGCGACCACCGGGCGACCGCGCCGCTGTGGTTGGTTCGACGGTGTGGCGATTGGCTATGCCAGCTGGCTCAACGGTTTCACCGGTATCGCCGTGACGAAGATCGACATTCTGGATAACTTCGAGACGCTGAGGATCTGCGTGGGTTATCGCCTGGGCGATCAGATCCTCGATCACGTGCCCGACACCGCGACTCAGGAGATGGTTGAGCCCATCTACGAGGAATGGCCCGGCTGGCTGTCCGATACCACGCAGACACGTCATTGGGAAGATCTGCCCGAAAACGCCCAGGCCTATGTTGAGAGGATTGGCGAGTTGGCCAGGGCGCCGGTGCGCTTTATCTCCGTCGGGCCTGAGCGCGACCAGATCATTGTGATGTAGCCGGAGCAGCCATGACGAACCTCACGTTCAATCATGAGTCCTATCTCTCGCCCTTCACGTGGCGCTACGGGAGTGCGGAGATGCACGAGATCTGGTCGGAGGTCCACAAGCGCCGTCTCCTCCGCCGCGTATGGGTGGCGCTGGCGGCGACGCAGCATGAAGCCGGGCTCGTCTCGCAGGCGCAACTAGACGATTTACGCGCACATCAGGACGATGTGGACATCGCCCGCGCCACGGAGATCGAGTCGGAGATCCACCACGACTTGATGGCGGAGGTGCGCACCTATGCCGAGCAGTGCCCCGTGGGCGGTGGGATCATCCATCTCGGCGCGACGAGCATGGATATCTCGGACAACGTCGAGGTGCTGCGCATCCGGGAGGCGCTGGACGTCGTCCTCGCCTCACTGGCTTCGCTGCTTGAGACCCTTGCTCAGACCGTCGAGGCCAGGGCGGATCAGGTCTGCATGGCCTTTACGCACCTACAGCCAGCCGAGCCGACGACGGTGGGATATCGTCTCGCGCAGTATGCACAGGACCTGCTGATCGACTACGAGGAGTTGCTCCGGGTCCGCCAGAACCTGTGTGGGAAGGGCATCAAGGGGGCCGTGGGCACCTCAGCCTCCTATCAAGCCTTGCTTGAGGGAACAGGGATGACGCCGGCGCGCCTGGAGGCGCGCGTGATGGCGCGCCTTGAGCTCGACGCCTTTGGGGTGGCGACCCAGACCTACCCCCGTAAGCAAGACTGGCTGGTGCTCAATGCGCTCGCCGGTTTGGCGGGATCGTTGTACAAGTTCGCCTTCGATCTGCGCATTCTCCAATCCCCGGTGATTGGGGAATGGAGCGAGCCCTTTGGCCAACGCCAGGTGGGCTCGTCCGCGATGCCGTTCAAGCGCAACCCCGTGCGTTCCGAGAATATCAATTCGCTGGCCCGTTTCGTGGCAGCGCTGCCACG
>JAFGNI010000495.1 GCA_016927095.1 Anaerolineae bacterium
GCCCCTTGGATGCCGTGGGCAAGAGGCGAGCCGCCGCCCGTCGACGATACAATGGCCCTGCTCCGCCGCTGGCGGGGAGAGTTTGACCTAGATCAGGACTTCGTCTACGGCATCTTCAGCCGTGATGAGAAGTTGGTCCTTGGCAGCACTGGGCTCCACACACGCCGGGGGAGCGAAGCCCGGGAGATCGGTTACTGGATCCACGTCGACCACGTCAACCAAGGGTATGCGACCGAGACGGCAGCGGCGCTGACGCGAGTTGCCTTTGAGGTTGACCGCGTGAGAAGGGTGGAGATCCATTGTGTGCCCGGCAACGCGCGCAGTGCGTCGGTGCCGCGCAAACTCGGCTACACCCACGAGGCGACACTTCGCCAGCGGCTCGGTTCAGGCGATGGCACCTGGGAAGATGACATGGTGTGGTCCCTCTTCGTCGACGAGTTTGCCGGCAGCCTAGCAGCTGGCCTGGCCCTGCAAGCCTACGACGCGATGGGAAGGAAGATCCTGGAATAGGGACAGAGGTAGAGGAAGTCGTGAATGGCATTCTGGTGAGACCGAGTGACTGTATTCGCGGTGTGGACTTCCCCTGCCAGGACGTCAACACCCAGGCCGACATGGAACGAGTGATTCCCGGCGGTGCGACATACAAGATACACGGACCCGAATACTGGTTCGGCGATGTGCACGCCTTCCCGTCCTATCTGCAGGCCGGCCCGAGCTTCTTCATCGAGAAGAGCAAGCGCCGTATGATAGCTGAGGACATTGCGAGCGCTATGAGCCTGGTCTTGTGACTCGCGAGGGCACGGCTATCCACCCAGAGCGGCTGAGTCGCCGGGCTCAACCGCTCTGAAAGTCGCCGAGCTTCGGCTCAGCGACTTGTTCTGAAGCCACCTCAAGACCCAACCCGTTCTTGCCTATCGGCGAGTTCTCAGCCGCACGGTATGGGCTGCGAATAGTCGCAGATGCCATCCCCATCTCTATCTGTGTACTGGCGACAGCGACCCGGATACGGATCGTTCACAAGCCCTCGAGGACACCGAACACACAGATCTTGTGCCGCCTCCTGTGTAGGCGCAGCAGTAGGCTCGGGCGTGGGCGTCACGGTCGGTGACACCGGCTGTAGGCTCGACTCAGACTCATTCTCAGAGATGGTTTCCCGAGATGGCACAATCAGTGCTGGTTCTGGCTCGGAAATACCTTCGGACGAAGTCAGCGAAGGCGGCGACGATACCTTTGCGGCTTCGCTTTTCAGTTCGCCACCGGCCGTCTCGCCACTTGCCGCCGTCTTGTCCTCATCTTCCGTCAGGCCAGCGAGCCGCGCCACGGATGCACCTCCTGCCGCCAGAATGGCACCACCACCCAGGATCAACCCGCTGAAAGCAAGGAACCGCCGCCTGCCGACGCGGTTCTCACCCACGGTCACCACACCAGTCCTGACAGCACTGGTAGCACCTGCCCTCCGGCGAAACATAGACCTAGACATCGCCACAATCCACTTGGTGTGCAACACCAGATGTGCCCCCACCGCGGCGATCATGCCGAGACTGCCCCAGGTGTGGAGTTGGTCCCACAACCGGTACGAGACACCGAAGATTCGGGAAGCGTCAGCCGATCCCAAGCCTACAGGGAGGAGAAAAACCAGGCCACTGACGGCGCTGATGACGAACGCGACAGCAATGACCACGTCGATCCAGTAATTCAGCTCAGCTCTCTTCACAATAAGACTCCTTCTGCAACATAGGCACGATATGAGTACAACGAGTGCAGGATAGCCTAGAATCCTAAGAGGAAGCTGAGAATCGTGTTTAGGTACGATGAAGATCGGTCTTGTCTACCGTGAGCCAGTAGGTGTGGTCTTCAGCGTGGATCTTGATCGAGGTTGTGGGACCTCGGAAGAAGCCGGCCAGCTCATCCGGTCGCCAGAATCGGCTTCTCATGAGCGCCAGGGTCTCGCCCAGCGCTACAAGCTTCACGGCAAAACGCCGGATATCCGGCTCCTCGATAGTGAGGCGACCGCCTGGCGCCAGAACCCTTAGGAGCTCCTGCGCCGCCCGTTGGTGGTCGACGAAATGGTGGAAGGAATCGATCGCCACGATCTTGTCGAATGCGCCATCCGAGAACGGCAGGGCCTCGGCGGCCCCCTGGCACACGTCAAGGCCTTTCCCGACCGCTTGCCGGAGCATACCGTGGGAGAAATCGAGGACCCAGGCAGAAGCCACGGCGGATTCGAGATGCATTGAGACGCGTCCCGTACCACCGCCGACATCAAGTAGCCTATCTGTAGGCTGCAGATCCGCGACGGCTCGCAGTCGCCCCAGGTCGGGCGTGCGTATCACGCGCTCATAGATGGGCGCCACCAGGCCAAAATGATCCAGTCGCATACCGATACCTCCAACGTCACAGCCCTTCCGGATTGCCACGATGTCCAAGCCGGGTAGAATGGAAGACAGGTCTGCCGTCGCATCCTGCCATGTGGAGACAGCACGAAATGGAACTAAGAACAGTACTCAGAGTTGCCAAGCGCTGGTGGTGGCTCGGTGCGCTCCCAGTTGTCATCGTAGCGCTCTATCTGGCTCTATCCTTCACCCCGCCGGCGCCGGCCTATCAGGTAGTGCTGCGCTTCACCGCTGGCAGCGCGCCTGCCCCGGCCCTTTCGGCAGACTACGACCGCTACTACGCCTGGCTATCTTCGGAGTACATTGCCAACGGCCTAGCTGACTTGGCCGTCACCAGTGGCTTTGGCCAAGTCGTTGCCGACGAGCTCGCGGCACAGAACCTGAAGGTGAGCCCCCAGGCCATCCAGAGCGCCATTGTAACCGATAACGCCCAGTCAATCCTCGTCGTCTACCTCACGTGGCCCGATCCGGAACAGGCTGTGACAATCGCCGAGACTGTGGGCCGGGCCTTGCTGGACGCTGGCCCCACCTACTATCCACAGATGGACGAAGTTGGCAGCGTCGCACGGCTGGCGGATGTGCCTGTCGCAGTGCCCCTCCCCGCCTCACTCAGAGCACAGCTCTTGGGACCCGCGCTGCGCATGGCTATCGCTGCTGCCGTGGGAGCCGGCCTGATCCTCCTGGCTCACTATGTCGATCCTTGGGTCAGAGATCAGGAGGAGCTGGCCGCCGTCGGTCTGCGGGTGCTTGCTATTGTCCCACGCCACTCAGACCGAAGGCCCTGACATAGGCCCGCACGGACACCGTGTCGATCTCCATAACGAGCGGAGCTGCCGATAGCAGCTCCGCTTGGTACATCGTCCACGATAACAGGTGATTCAGGTCGTTCGCCGCCACCTGAGTCTCTGCTCTCTTCAGCTGAGTCCCAGAATCTGGTCGATCTTGTTGCGATCAAAGCCCACAATCGGGCGACCGCCAATCGTGATCACGGGCACGCCCTGCTGACCGCTGATGCGCTCCATATCGCGCGCAGCTCTTTGATCCCGTGACACATCCACATCCGTGAACCGGACACCCTTCTGTTTCAAGTATCGCTTTGCACTGCGGCAATGAGGGCACGTCGGGGTCGAGAACACAATGACCCTGGGTTGGCGGCGTTTCTTCGTTTCTGTTTCAGCCATGAGATGACCTCCTACGCTATGGTTGTTCAACGTCATATTCGATTATAAGCAGCTTTGTATTTGAGTCAATCCAGATCGTTGAAATTGCTTCATCCACCTACCGGACCAGTGCTTCGCAAGGAAAATTGAGAGCCGCATGAGCACGCTTGTCATACACGGCAGGCGATGCTATAATGCGCACATTCAATTCCAGCCGACACCGCCTTTGACGCTGGTGCAATGATCACCTGACCGGAGGAAGTAATATGAACTGCCCATTCTGTGGTTCTAGCAGGACAAAGGTGGTGGATACCCGTCACGACGCGCAAGGAAACGTGCGTCGACGTCGCGAATGTACAGATTGCGACCAGCGCTTCAGCACTGTAGAGCGAGCTATACTGACCAATCCCCTGGTTGTGAAGCGTGATGGGCGGCGTGAGGAATTCGAGCCTGAGAAGCTGATGTCGGGGTTGCGCATCGCCTGCGCCCGGCGGCCCATTCCCGCAGCCGCCCTGGACCGAATCGTGGAGCGTGTTGAGTACGCGATCCGCCAGACGGGGCGAACGGAAGTGCCCAGCCAGATGATTGGGGACCTGGCGATCGAAGAGCTAAGAGCCCTGGATGAGGTGGCGTATATCCGGTACGCCATCGTCTACATGGGCTTGAAGGATCTGGAATCGATCCGGGCCGAGATAGATCAACTTCGCGCACAGCGTCTCTAGCCCCCACTGAAAGCAGAGTCCAGCCCGCCTCTCTCGTCTTGGGAGGTGGGCGCTTCTATTGTTTCGGCCAAGTCGACCAGTAGTCAATA
>JAFGNI010000068.1 GCA_016927095.1 Anaerolineae bacterium
CGCCAGATCGGGTGGGCTGGACTGAACCAAAGCCAACGCGTTTGTGCCGGACGTGCACACATCGACGGTGTGGCCCAGTCGCACCAGCTCTTCCTTGAGGAGTGTCGCGAACGCCACGTTCGGATCGACAACAAGACAGTGCATCCCCACTCCTTAGATGATTGCAGACACCACCACTCGTATTCTAGGGGACTAGTTGGAAAACGCAAGAACTGGTAAAATACCGGTAAGAAAACCGCAAGGAGCCTCACAGTGAACAGCTCAAGGTCCCACCCACCCATAGCCCGCTTCCTAGCGTCCATTGCCATCGGCATCTCACTCACATCACTGGTTCTGCCAGCCGCCGCCGCACCGCTGTCGGAAGAAGGCATTCGCCCACCTCGTGATCGCTTCGCCCCTTCCGCGGTGATGGACACGATTCGGTCGCGGCAGGCAGATGTAGAGGGCAACGTCGACATCGGGGATGCACTCGGCACCTGCTACACGTTCCAGGAGGTCGAGGGGCAGTTGCTCCCCCCACTTGCCGCAGCTGCCGGATCGCGGTGGGACCGGTTCGACTTTCGTTGGAACGTGATCGAGGGCGAGGACGTCCGGCTCTCGCCGCCGAGCTACGGGCCCCACGATGCGATCGTCGACCGGGACGTCGCCCACGGGTTCAACATCATCGGTATCCTCGGCTCGACGCCCAAGTGGGCAGCGCCCTCCTGCCACGTCCTTAACGCCCTGAGCCCCTCGCAAGCCGTGCCCGCAGGCGCACCCGTCTTTCCGCTCAGCAGCCTAGGGACAGACGACGCTTACTGGTGGCGTCCGTGTCCGCCTGAGGGGCTCTACCTAGACTGGGATCACGCCGGCAACGTTTGGGGTAACTATGTCTACCAGACCGTCAGCCATTTCAAGGACCGCGTTAGCGTCTGGGAGATCTGGAATGAGCCCGATCTCGGACAGATCTTCTGGAGTGGCTCCCTTGCCGACTATGCTCAGTTGCTCAAGGTGGGCTACCAGGCAACCAAGGCTGCGGATCCCGGCGCGACGGTGCTCTTCGCCGGGCTGGCATACTGGGGCAATCCGTCCTACTACGTCGCCGTACTGGATGCCCTTCAGGGCAAGGCTGGGGCCGCTGAGAACAACTACTTCTTCGATGCTATGTCGCTTCACCTCTACAGCAGCATCTACCAGATCCGCCCCATCGCCGCGGAGATCCACGCCAACATGGCTTCGCGCGTCGGCCCGCACCCAATCTGGCTCACCGAGACCGGCGTGCCGCTTTGGGACGAATGGCCGGCAGACTTCCCCCCTGAGCTGCGTGTCAACCGCGCGACGGCAGAGGAGGCGGCGGCCTACGTGATCGAAGCGTTTTCCGAGTCACGTGCTGCTGGCATCGAGAAGTTCCTCTTCTTCCGCACCCACGACGAGTATATGTCTGCAGGCGCGCTGCCCGATGGGCGGACCATCCCTGAGTACTTCGGCCTGATTCGCAATGACCTGTCCCTGCGTCCTGCCTACACCGCGTTTCACGTGGCCGCACACTACCTACAAGGCGAGAACCAGGTCACGGGCCCCTTCGGCAACGACGGTATGCGCCGCATCACGTTCTGGGGCACCCCGCAAGGTCGAGTAGACGTCCTCTGGAATGAGACCGCTACGCCCCTCACCTACACGCTTCCGGCCTACCTCCCCACAGCCACTGTCGTGGATATGACAGGTGGTGTGACATCCGCGCCGGCATCAGACAACGTCTTCACGCTAACACTGCCGGCGGCTACCGCGAACACAGCCGCCGACGGCAGCTACCTGATCGGGGGATCGCCGCTTCTGGTGATCCAGCGGGACACAGTACCGCCGACGGCCACACTGCACACCCTGCCCCCCGTGATGTACACCAACTCGCTGACGCTGACGTGGGACGTCATCGACGAGGGTGCCGGCTACTGGTATGGCGAGATTGAGCATAGCGCAACACCGGATGGCCCTTGGGAGCATCTTGTAGGTTGGCCCGAGACGCAAGGCGTGACGCAGACTGCGCTGACTGTGTCGAAAGGAGGGCAACGGTACTTCCGCGCACGGACCCGTGACAACGCCGGCAACTGGGAATCTTGGCCTTACGGCGCGGAGGCTACTAGTACCATGATCGTAACCCGCACCGTCGCAGTGTCGGCTACCGCGTTCATCGATCTCAACAGCAACGATCTGCAAGACCTTGATGAGCTCCTGGCCCCTGACGCGACGCTGGTCTGGCTGACCGCCGAGGGCGTGCCTGTCGCCGGGACCACCGGGTCTACCCTGCGCGCAACGGAGACTGTGACCGCTGGAACCTTTGTGTTGACCGCGCGACGTCCCGGCTATCTGACGGCGCGTGTCCCGTTTGCGGTTCGCGCTGGACCAGACGTGGCCTACATTGATGCGCTGTTGGCGTTGAAGCAGATCCGGGCGATCGTGTATCTGCCCCTGATTGCACGGCAACCGTAAATAGCTTGTCGCGGCATCGTAACCTCGGCGCGATTGTGAAAAATATGATGTACTCAAATACATCGCAGAAGAACATACTGCAACACCTTCTGATCGTTACCGCGCTGTCAGTCGCGCTCCTCACGACTGCATGCCAGCGCTGGCTGTCCCCGCGTGACCGCGTCAGAGAGCTGACCACCGTGGCCACAGCGCATCGCCAAGCTGGCGAGTACACCGCAGCAGAAGCAGCTTACGAGGCGGCGATCGCGATGGTAGAGGATGACAACGACCTGCTTCTCCGCCTCGCAGAGCTCTACCTGATATGGCAACGTCCCCAACAGGGACTGAGTATCCTTGCGCAGCTACCTCCAGCCGTTATGGAAGCCTCAACAGAGGCCCAGAGACTCCAACTGCAGTTGCTCGCCGCGGACGGCGCATGGCCAGAAGCCATCTCAGCCGCTTCGCAGGTGTTGGCTGAGTGCCCAACAGAGCCCGTCGCATGGCAAGTCCTGATCGAGGCCTACCTAGCCCTCAACAAGTGCGACCAAGCCCTAGATGCAGCTAACCGTGCGTTATCGTTGAGTGATGCCCCGCCGCCGGTGCTTGAGACCGCTCAGCTGTTAGCGGGCGACTACGCTGCGTTGGCAGAGACCTCCCCCACCCTTACAGCAGGGACCGAGTCCTGCGCGGGCGACTGTGATTTCGCGATGGGCTTACGGCTCGTGAGGCTGCGGCGTTGGGGATCAGCCGCCTGCGTACTGGGTCGTGCCCTCGCCCAGGCGAGCCCTGGCTCAGAGGCGACCTGGATCCCGGAAGCCCATGCGTGGATAGGGGAGGCGATGGTACAACTGGGCTTGGAACGTGAGGCGCAAACCCAACTGCGACGGGCCGTCGAGCTAGCACCGCAGTCCGCCTTGGCCTGGTTGTTGCTCGGAAAGAGCGCGTTGATGCAGGGCGATTTCGAGACGGCCCGCATCGCCCTCTACAACGCCCACCAGTTTGATCCGGAGAGCCCTGCGCCCTGCCTCGCGATGGCAGAGCTGCAGGCCGCCCAGGGACGCTACGGCGATGCAGAACCTTGGATTGACGCAGCCCTGGAACGCGCGCCGGCTGAGGCCAGCATCTGGGTCTCTGCAGCGCGATTCTATCTCGCCCGGGATCTCGCAGCTCCAACAAGGTTGGAGGAGATCACCCAGCACGCTCTTGCCCTCGCGCCAGATGACCCTGAGGTGCTGGTTGTCGCTGGGTGGCACTGGCTGAACAGCGACAGGCCTGAGGATGCCCTCGAGCTGCTGGACCGGGCGGTTGAGATAGCGCCCGGCTTCGCCGAAGCGCACTACCTTCGTGGGATGGCCCTGCGCGCCACCGGCGCCGCTGTTGAGGCCACGGCAGCCCTCACCCGTGCAGCCGACCTTGGCGAGACTCGCGCGCAGCGCTGAGCAGCTACTCGCCTAGGGACAATATCAGAAGGGTCGTGTAGTCCTGGCCCTGGTCAGTGACAAGTCGCTGGCCTTGGTTGTCGTAGAGCCCCACCCTGATCTCATAGGAGCCGGCGGAGGCCGTCTCCGGCACCTGGAGAGGGCGCGGATCGACAATCACCTCTCCCAACGCCCACCCAGGCGTTGGCCGCGTCCAGCCATCGGGCTCACCATCATTCTGAGTCACCACAGTGCCCCGCTCGTCAACAAGGTGGACGAAAACCCGATACGCGGTGTCGATCTCACCGAAGGCTTGCCACGCCAGCGTCAGGGGCAGCGTTGTACCTGGATCAACCACAGCTGTTGGGAGATGATACCCCGCGAGCTGGATCTCGTCGCCGTAGGCCACGTCCATCGGCATGAAGCTTGCGGGCAGCTGCCAGGTCCGGCTGGGAGCCTCGATCGTCACCGGGAATCTCGTCGCGGCGCACTCCGCAACCGACAGCGTCAGGGTGTAAATACCGCTGTCGAGGCTGCCTGGCAGTCGGATGGGGGCCTTGCCCGTCCAGCGATCGCCAGGCTGCCACAGGCTCGTCGGCCACCAAGGCGCGGACGGCGTGACAACCCACTGTCGCACAGCCGTGCCGGTACGAGCAACAAGCTCGATGGTGACCGCCAAGTCCTGCTCGGTGGCCTCAAGCGACTCCCAGGTCATATCAACGGTCACAAGGTCACCAGGCGCTGCAGCCTCGTGGCTGCTTCGGGCATTGAGCAGTCGAATCGGTCCGCAGTCCTGCCCACCTTCACCGGACACGTCCAGCAAAGCTAGCGACGGGGGGTAAGGTGGTGCCGTGATGCGCATCGCGCCCAGCGTCAAAGCAGGCGCGATGGGATTCCCTACCTCGTTCAGCACCGAAGCGGGCTCAGCCGTGGCCCGGTCGAAGAGCGCGAGCTCGAGATCATAGATGCCCGGCGCCAGGCCGTGCGGCAGATCCAAGAGCTCGTCCATCCGGGCGTAGGCATCTGAACCCCACGTACTGAAGGGGGGTGGCGTTCGTCCCCACCGCGCTGGTCGGATCCCCACCGGCCAACGCAAACTGTCAGAGCCGACCAGCGTGAGGCCAATCTGCCAGTCCTGCCCACCTGGATCAAGGGCGCGCCAGTACAACGTAACGACCGGTGTGTCTGTCGCGCTCACATCCTGCGGAAGCGCGCTCGTCCCCAACAGCAGCGCCTTGTTGCCGAAGTTCACGGCCAAAGGCACAGCCACCCCTGACATGGAACCCGTCTCATCCAACCGCGAGCGACGCCAAAGGTGCGCCTCCCGATCGATAACCCCAATCTTGAGCACGGTGAACAGAATACCCACACCCAGCACCCAGAGAGCGACATTGCCACGCCACTGCACGTTGTGGTGCGGCTTTCCCCCTCCGGCTTGGCCGGCGCGCGATGACTGCTTCCGCAGGGGCACCACGAGCACCCCCACGAGCGCCAAGAGAGCGCCGAACGAGACCGCATCTGCGACGAGCCGGAGAGGTGTCTCACCGAAACGCACTACAACGCGGTGCTCGCCTGCCGGCACGTCAAAGGTTATCAGGCCGATCTCCGGCGCCGGCGAGGCAGTTGTTGGGACGCCGTCAATAAGGACCCGCCACCCCGGATAGTAGAAGGCGAGGTACCGCGCCGTGAAGGTCACCGGCGTCGATATCCGCAGCTCCGAGGAGATCGCGCCGTACCTGGCATCGAGGATTTCAGCGCCGGCAGGCAGGTCCTCAGTCCGGATCCGCGCCACAGGGTAGCCCTCCACATAAGCTTCGTCCAGGGTGGTGTCGGGAAATCGCTCGACCCAGATGGGCAGGTACTCCCCCTTCGCGGTGGTTCCCAGTGTGTCAGTCAGCCGTTCCCAGCGGATCATGCCCGAAACCGTCAGGTCCGCCGGCGCACTGCACGCGTCCGGATAGAACCACCCGATGTTGGCGGTCAGCAGCGTCACCGACAGAAGCGTAGCGATGGGAGCGCGGTATGGCGCAATGGCCGCCGTTACCCGTCTGGACAAGGCACGTGGCACATGTCCGGCCAACATCGCCAGGCAGAAGGCAGCCGGCCCCAGAAAGCGCCACGGGAACTGCACGTACGCCAGCAGGGGCACGTGATCCCAGAACCACAGCGAGGGTGCGAGCGTCAGGGCGGAGAGGCCAACCACCAGGGCCCAGAGCAGGCTCACGCGCCACCGCACCACCCGGTCCAGCCGGCGGAATCGAATCACCGGCAACAGCGCGACAAGGACCGGCACGAGCCCCAGCGACTTCTGAGGCCAGTCATTGACGAGGCGGGGATCCGCTCGCCTGGGCAGCGCCAGGAGATGGCTGAGAGGCAAGAAGTTGTAACGGTAGTCAAAGACCCACGTGCCGAGCAAGCGATCAGTCTGGATGTAACCACGCTCCAGCAATGGCGGCAACCAGAAGAAAGCCGTGAGACCCAGGCCCAGAACCGCCAGTAGGATGCCCCGCCACAAGACACGCCAATCTCGCTGCAGATAGCTATGGATCAGGACCCAGAGGCCGAAGACTGGGGCAAAAAGCGCGGCGAAAGGATAGTGACACAGGATCATCGCACACAGACTGCCCAACCCCAGCACCAAGAACGCCTTCTCCCGCCACACGGACCACCGATGGAGCCCCAACAGGATGAGAGGTGGAAAGGCCCACGACAGTGATTCCCACAGACTGCCACGGTTGAAGATGTCGTAAGCAAGGAATGGGGAGTAGACATACGCAATGGCACCAACTAACCCGCCCGCGATCCGGACCTGTCGGTGATGATCATCGCCGGCATCCTGACCCAGCGTCCAGACAAGCCAGTACATCCCCGCGCCGCCGAGCACTACACCGGCGGTGAAGACGATGTTCATCGCCGTCGGCCACGCCAATCCTATCCGATGGGCGAACGCCAGGAGCGACTGGGCAAACGGGCCGGCGAAGACGAAAAGCGGAAAGCCGAAACCCAACGCCATATCGGGCGCCCAACGAGAGAAGAGGACACCCTGATCCCAGAGATGCTCGATCTGCACGGCGCGGTAGAGGTGGAAGGCGTTGTCGTAGCCGCAGGAGATCTCGGCGCGCAGAAGCGGCTGAAGGGCCGGGATGAACGCCACGCCCAGAGCCAAGGCAACCAGCAACCTGGCCACCGTGGGATGCCCGTGCCTAGTCGGTGAGGACTGTCTCGATGACATAGTTGTCCGCGCCGTCCCCGTCTATGGCCAATCGCCCGCCATCTGGCGCGTAGACCCCAGCGCGCAATGCGTAAGGCGCACCCTGCCCGTCCGCAGGGATCACCACGCCGCGCCGTTCCACGATCACTTCCCCTACCGCCCAACCGGTGGTAGGCCGGGACCAGCCTGCCGGTTCGCCGTCATCTTGATCAACGAGGGTGCCGTCTTGGGCGACCAGGTGTAGGAAGATCCGGTACGACGTCGCCATCGGCGCTATTGCTTCCCAAGCCAGCGTCAGCTCCAGTTCGTCGCCGGCTCCCGGCTGCTCGGGCACTATAGCGTGTCCGGCGAGAGCCAGCTGCCCGCCAAACGTGACGCTGTCGGCGACCAAACCATCCGGCACTGACCAGACTCGCGCGGGCGCAACGACGTCGATGGTCGCCGTGCCGAGCACCTTCTCGCACGTCGCCACCTGGACGCGCAGAGCGTACAGGCCGCTCTCCAGGTCACCGGGAAGGCGCACCACCTGCTCGCCGGCCCACCGCTCGCCGGCCTGCCAGCGGCTCGTGGGCCACCATTCGGCCACAGGCGGCAGCGACCACTGCCGCACTTCCTCTCCCCCAGGCCCGACCAGAGACAACACAACCTCCACGTCTGTCTCTGGGGCCGCCTCTGCCGCCCAGACCCAACGCGCCGCGACCACGTCGCCTGGGAGACCAGCCTCACGGTCCAGCGAGAAGGCGAGCAGCCGGAGCGGGCCACACTCAGCCGGCGCCACCAGTGGCTGCAGGCCAAACGCTTCGAGGTCAGCAGGCCTTGAGGGCGGCAACAGCTCGATGCTGCCGATGACAAGGTCCGTTCCCAGCGGTCGCCCCTCTCCGTCCAGCGGCGCCGATGGCGCCAACGTGTCTTCATCGAAGACTGCGACGACGATCTCGTAGACACCCGGGGGCGTACCGGCGTCGGGGATCACAATATGCGGATCATAGACGTACACGCCGGCCTGCCAGCTCCTGGAGGATGGAGGCTGCTCGTAGCCACGGGGACGCACCGTGCCCGCGGAGCTCCAGATCTGCCCATCCTGCCCGCGGAGCAGAACCGACATACGGACGTCATGCGAGGGTCGTCTCTCCGCCTGCCAGAGCAGGGAGACCGCCAACTCGCCGTCGCCGGGCAACTGCTCTGACCCGACGGTGTATCCAAGCAGACGGAGACCGCTCTCATAGAGCCGGTTCGCATGAACGGAGACCTCAGGCAGCGCGCCACCCGCCAACCGCGACCGCACCCAGGGCGTCGGGATCTGGCCCAAAAGGCCGTAGCGCAATATCAGAGCGCCCAGACTGAGGCCCAGGATCGCCCAGGTCAGGCCAGGACTACCAGGGCCCAGATCCGCAGGCGCCCCCCTAGCATCGCCGTACAGGGGCCGCAGGGCAGGTATGCAGAACACACCGACCGTAGCCAGGGCACCCAGCACGGCGAGCCCGGTCCCCAGCGCACGAACCGGCGTGAGCCCGAAACGGACGCGGACGGTGTGCTCGCCGGCGGGGATCTCGAACCGCAGGAGGCCTGTATTATCCTCCGATGTCGCAACTGCATGCTCCCCGTCCACCGTGACCCGCCAGCCCGGATAGTAGAAGCCCAGCCAACGTGCCTGGAACGGCTCTGGGGTGCGGACCGTCAGGCTCGCACTGAGTGGTCGATAGACGGCGTCGACGATCTCCCCACCTTGAGGAAGGACCGAGGTGTCGAATCGGGCGGGAAGCTCTCCCCCCATGAACGCCTCGGCCAACGCCGTGTCCTGAGGGTGCTCCTCCACCCAGATGGGGAAGTAGCTGCTCTCGGGGTCCATACCCATCCATCCGGCTTGCTCTAGGGCGTAGAGCGCTGCCAGGTCCGGATAGCGACCTACCTCGCATATGCCCTTGGGCGGATAGGTCTCAGGCCAGCTCAACAAAAAGAGCCCGGCAACACAGGCTACTGTGGCTGCCGGCGGCAGCCACCGCCGCCATTGGTCTACCCCAGCGGACCCAGGCTGCAGCCCACCTGACCTATCATATGTCACGCGCCCTTCGCCCGCCGCCCCCAAGTGTCGGCGCTGCGGCCACCCACGGTCCGCACTGCCGAAAGCTGTCTCAACGGCCAAACCTGCCAGCAGACTGACCGGCAGCAGCGCACGACCGACGAAGCGCCAGGGGAATTGGACAAACGACAGCAGCGGTAGCCGCTCCCAAACCCCCAAGGAACCCGGCGTTGCCATCCAGAGATAGGCAGTGCCGAACACCAAGAACAGCGCCACCAGCCAGCGGGTCTCTCGCTTCCGCGCCCGCGCCAGACCGAGAACGCCACCCACCAATGCCAGCACGGCCTGGCCGATCCCCAAGCTTATCCGCATGGGCGGGTTGACGTAGGCCGGATCATAGGGCTTGGGCAGCGTCAAAACCATCTCGCGCCAGGAGGCGAAGTTGTAGCGGAAGTCGTTGTTGCGAGTACTACGCGAAAGATGCAGCTGTACGAAGTCCTGTTCAGTCAGGGCGGGCAACCAGAACCAGGCGGTCAGCAACACAGCGATGGCAACGGCTGCGAAGGCATAGGGCCAGCCGCCCCGATCGCGGTGCGCGACCGCTAACACAACCACATAGAGACCCAGAAACGGCGCCAACAACAAAGAGGAGATGTTGTGGCTCAGGAAAAGCGCCACCAGAAGCCCCACTGCGGCGACGAATCGGCCCCGTCCCTTATGAAGGATCAGGCGACGCATCACGACGAAGAGCCACGGCAGGAGCGCCAGTCCCACGGATTCCGGCATATTGCCCCGTCGTAGGGCGTCCATCAGCACATAGGGTGCCAAGCCGTAGGCCACCGCCGAGACGAACGCCGCGCGCGGGCCAAAGAGATCCCGTGCCAGGACATAGGCACCCCACGCGCCGGCCAGCAGGCTTGCAGCGTAGAGACCGCCAAGGACCAGTGGCAGGGGGACGCCGAGCGCGAACAACACCTCCCCCACAAGGTAGGGCAGCGGCTCCCGATAGGTGAAGAAGGGGTAGCCATAGCCTAGAGCGAGATTCGGCACCCAGCGAGAGAATAGCCATCCATGGCGCAACATCTCGCGCATCGCCACAATGCGAAAACTGTGGAAGACATTGTCGTGCGTACAGGGCAAGGCATCGCCCTGCAGCAGGATGCCGAAGACCGGCAGGAGCATCGCAGCCAAAACCAGGGGAACGGTGAGCCTGCCTAGGCTCTGTAATAGGCCCTCGAAACGCCCCGAAGACGGTCTCCGATTGCTGCGCTGCATGGTCGAGAAGACCCGACGGTGACTAGGGCTCGCGCTGGGCAGACCGATACACGTGGCCTATGCGCTGGAAAACCGTGAACCATGTCAACAGGGCCATGGCCAGCAAGATCGGTGACAGGAGGACGGGGATGAGCATACCAAGGCCCAGGAGTACCACGCGAGGTGCACGGGTGAGAAGGCCAACTTTGCACGCGTATCCAACGCCCTCAGCCCTGGCCCGTGTGTAGCTCACCATCACGGACCCCAGCAGGGTCGCGCCAATCAGCATCACGACTGGGACCCTGCCTTGCGCGCTATACCACCAGAGCAATCCCAGCAACACAGTACCTTCTGACAGGCGATCCAGGGTGGAATCCAGGAAGGCCCCGAACCTGCTCTGTTGACCTGTTGACCGCGCCAAGGCACCGTCCAGGGCATCCGTCGACGAGCCGAGCAACGTCATCACTCCGGCAGCCTGCACCCAACCGCGAAGAGCAAGCGCACCCGCGACGACATTGAGGAGAAACCCGACGAGCGTGACAGTGTTGGGATGCACCTTCCACCGGGCCAGCTCCACTGCCACCGGCTGCGTGATGCCTGCGGCACGTGTGCGAAGCACGTCATCGAACGTTGGTCGTGGGGCGAGGTGCTTGGATACATCCTTTTTCGTTGGCACGTGGTAATCGTAATCGATCAGAGCAAAAGGTCAACCTCGCGGTTGCTGTCTCGTGGCCTTTGCGCTAGAATGCCGCTGGATATCCTATGACAATCAGACTGCTGCCCGATGATGTCGCATCCCGCATCGCCGCCGGAGAGGTGGTCGAGCGACCGGCCTCTGTGGTCAAAGAGCTCGTTGAGAACAGCCTCGACGCTGGCGCAACGCGTGTCGGGGTTGAGACCGTCGACGGCGGCACCAGCCTCATCCGCGTGCGGGACAACGGCACCGGTATGCTCAGCGATGAGGTGGCGCTGGCCTTTAGGCGCCACTCCACCAGCAAGCTTGAGCGCGCGACCGACCTGGAGCATGTCGCCACGCTGGGCTTCCGCGGCGAGGCGCTGGCGAGCATCGCCTCCGTCAGTCGCACGACGTGCATCACGCGGCACAGCTCTGAGGCCATCGGCACCCGCCTCCGCCTTGAGGGTGGCAAAGTCGTCTTCCAGGGACCGACGGGCCGCCCACCCGGCACGGAACTCGTGATCGAGGACCTCTTCTACAACGTGCCCGCCCGTCGCAAGTTTCTGCGCACCGAGCAGACGGAGCGACGCCATATCGACGCCTTCGTCACCCGCTACGCCATTGCCTACCCCGGTGTTGCGTTCACCGTCGTCCACAACACCCGCGAGGCGCTTGACACGCCCGGGAACGGGCGGGCACGCGAGGTGCTGCTGGGCGTCTACGGCGCCGATCTCGGTGCCAGCCTGCTGGAAATCCCCGAGGACCTCACCCGCGA
>JAFGNI010000496.1 GCA_016927095.1 Anaerolineae bacterium
AGGCGTCAATGCGCTTGACCTTGGCGTGGGGATGGGGCGACCGCAGGAAACGTCCGACCAGCATACCCGGGAAGCGTTGGTCGTAGGTGTAACGCGCCTTCCCGGTGACCCGTGCTACCCCATCGACGCGAGGGGTCGGCTTACCCACCAGACGCATCTCAGCGTCTCGCTCCCAAGGGAGCACATGCTCTTCCTCAACGATGACCTCACGCTCTTCAATCCGACCCTCAAACTCGACTTTGGTCTTCTTGATAGTAGGCATCGGATCATCCCTCCTCGGCTGCCATCATCTCTGCTGCCGCAACCACAGCGTCCAGGATGTTGGGATAGGCGCCACAGCGGCAGATGTTGCCCGACATGGCTTCCACGACCTCTTCCTCTGTGGGATGCGGGTTGTGCTCCAACAGCGCAATCGCAGACATCACCTGGCCCGGGGTACAGAAACCGCATTGATAACCATCATATTCGATAAACGCCTGCTGAACCGGATGTAGCTCTTGACCATGGCTCACACCTTCGATGGTGCGGACTTCGCGCCCCTCGCAGTCGATCGCCAGCGTCAGACACGCGTACACCGTCTCGCCGTCCAGAATCACCGTACAAGCCCCACACTGCCCGTGGTCACAGCCCAGCTTGGATCCCGTCAGTCCAAGTTCCTCTCGTAGCACAGAGAGCAACGTACGGCGCGGCTCAACCAGGACTTGGACGGCCTCGCCGTTGACCGTGAACTCCAGCGGAACCTTACCCGGTCCCCTAAATGCGATGGCCATGGCTCACCTCCTTGAAGTCAGAGACTTCCGCGACCCCTATCCGGAATATGCCTGATACCATTCTATGCGCGGCGGGCGAAGGGCGCAAGTTCAGTGCAGGATGACCCGGATCAGGTTGCTGTAGCTGTCAGTCCATAGCCTCACTGCTGGATCGTAGGCGGTTTGCAGGTCATGGTAGGTCTCCCACAGACCGCTCCCCAACGCCTCCGGCTGTCGCGCCATCACGGCCCATCGTGACGGAAAGCACGTCTGACCATCCCCCAAGTCCTCGACAAGCACGCCGGAAACACCAGCATCCCGCGCCAATGCCACGACCACCGGCTTGAGGTCCACGTGGGTCGTGCTGATGTGCATCGCCAGCAAACCCTCGGGGGCCAGATGCGCCAAATACAGAGCAAACGCCTCGCGCGTCAGGAAATGCACCGGCGGCGCGTCGCCGCTGAAGACATCGACGACCACAAGGTCATAGCGGCGCGAGCCCCCATCAGCGAACTCCCGCGCAAGCGACAGACGCGCATCGCCCCTCACGATGTCGACTGCCGCACGCGAATCCCTCAGGTAGCTGAAGTAGCCACCTGCACCGTCTGCATAGGCAATCACTTGGGGATCGATCTCGTAGAACACGATTCGATCACCGGGACGCCCGTAGGTAGCTATCGTACCCGCGCCCAGGCCCAGCACGGCGATGGTATGCGTCGGGTGCTGACGCATCGACTGCGTCAAGACCAGGCCGACACCACTGGTGGGACAGTAATAGCTGGTGGGATCGCCTCGCAGCTCCGGCCCGACATACTGCACGCCATGGACCGTAGTTCCGTGAACCAGCCGGTAGGCGAGCCGCTCCGTCTCGACTCCTTGGTGCGCCTGTACAGCGGGCTCATCGGCGCCGTCGATAGTCATCATCTGGACCCGCTGGATGCCGTAGAAGTTGCGGGCAGCGTCCAGCGTGGCGCGGTTGAAGGCCGACACGGCGGCTATCACGATGCTGCCAGCGTACAGAGCACCCACGAGTGCGAGCAGGATGGCCCACGCTTGCCGCCGTGTGGCCCTCTGGGGCAGCGTCTCCCATTCCCCAGCCAACGCAACGACCGCCAGAACCCAGCAGAGGCCCACGCCGATGGGAAGTTCCCAGTAGTCTGCAAAAATCCGCGGCGCTGCCAGATTCACAAAGAGCCCGCCCAGTGCGCCACCTGCCGACGTCGTGAGGTAGAACTGGGTCAGCCGGTCGGCCCTGGGTCGGAGACGGGCAAGCTCGCCGTGGCAGACAGTGCATCCGGCAAAGATGACCAACGCGTAGGCACCCAACTGCACAGAGATCGGTAGCGCATTCCCACGGACCAGCGATCCGCGAAACGCGGGCATCACCAAGAGAAGCAACCCCATCGACCAACGGGAGACGGGACGATCTGTTGCGAAAGCCACAACGAAGGACAGCAGATAGAGGGCCAACGGCACAACCCAAAGCAATGGAACAGCGGCAACGTTCTGTGTCATCTGGTTGGTCGCGCCCAGGAGCAAGATCGAGCCGCAGGCAGACAGACCCAGCCAGAGCAACGGGTGCCACCGCGCGCCAAGTCGACCATTGTCGCCTCTCTGCATCGACACAGTCTGCGACGCACGATGTCGGGCCGGCTCCAGGATGACGAGGGCCACGCCCACGGCGAAAACCAGAAACCCTGCTGACCAGAGCCATGCCTGGCCCTGGACCGTCAGTCCGGGCTCCATCGCCAGCGGATAGGCGAGCAGCGCCGCGATGGACCCGGCGTTGGAGAGCGCATAGAGCGGATAGGGCGACCTTTCCGGATATCTCTTGGCAAACCACGCCTGGAGCAAGGGGCTGGTCGTCGCGAGCACCAGATAGGGCAGCCCAACACTCACAGCCAACGTCGCCAGGATCTGCGCCAAGGGCGATCCCTCGGGCTGAGGGGCCCAGATGCTCCCCGGCGTGATCGGCGTCTCCCACGTCGCCAGGTTCAGGACCATCAGACCCAGCGCCAGGACCACCAGGGCAGCGTGCACCCAGACCTGGCGCTGGCGCGACAACCACCGCACCACGATGTGGCTGTAGATGTGCCCGATGAACAGAAGGAACTGAAAGAAAAGCTGGGCGGCGGACCAGACCGCAGAGGAACCGCCGAACCACGGCAGGATATAGCGACCGATGAGAGGCTGTACCAGGAAGAGCAGCAAGGCCGAAAGCAGGACAACAGATGCATAGACGACTGGCATGCTAGCTAGAAGGGCCTCCTGTCCTTTCTCAATCCCTGACACCCAGTATATACTCTCCTCAGCTTGAGGACCTTACCCTTCCACAAGGAGGCTGCTGATGGAGAAACCTGTACGTTTTGGTATCGTTGGTATGGGCGGCATGGGCAACGGCCACGCCCGCAACTTCCCCACTATCACGGAGGCCGAGCTCACTGCCGTCTGCGACATCGCCCCGAATGCCCTAAGCGCCGCTATGGAAACCTACGGCGTGCCGGGTTACGACAACCACGTCGACCTGCTGGAGAGTGGCCTGGTCGATGCCGTGCTCATCGCCACGCCCCATTACTTTCACCCCCCTATCGCGGTCGATGCGATGGAGCGCGGCATCCACGTCATCAGCGAAAAGCCGATGGCAGTAACCGTCTCCGGTGCTGAGTCGATGATCCTAGCCGCCGAACGCACAGGCGTGGTCTTCGCTGTGATGTTCCAGCAGCGCACGCTGCCCGTCCACCAAGCCGCGAAGCGCCTCGTGGCAGACGGTCGCTTGGGCCCGCTCTACCGTACGCTGCTGACCGACTGCCACTTCCGCAGTCAAGCTTACTACGACTCCGCAGGCTGGCGAGCAACGTGGAAGGGCGAGGGCGGTGGTGTTCTCCTCAACCAGGCGCCCCACGGTATGGATATCTTCACCTGGCTAGCCGGGATGCCCGCCAAGGTAGTGGCTAAGGTGAACACCCGCCAGCACGACATCGAAGTTGAGGACGAAGCCACCGCGATGCTTGAATACGAGAATGGTGCCACCGGCTACTTCCTCGAGACCGTCAACGAGTATCCCACAGGGACGCGCATCGAGCTCTGCGGTGAGCGCGGCAAGCTCGTTCTCGAAGGAGACAGGCTCCATTTCTGGGAGGTCACCCCAGGAGTGCGGGCCGCGTCCGACACTACCGACCAGATGTGGGGGCGACCTGATGTCGAAGAAGTCGAGGTGCAGATCGAGGACCGCGAAACGGGACACGCTGCCGTCGTCCGCAATGTCGCTCGTGCAATCCTCTACGGCGAACCCTTGCTCTCACCAGGCCCTGACGCCATCTACAGCTTGGAGCTGGCCAATGCGATTCTGCTCTCGGGCCACACAGGCCAGCCCGTCTCCTTGCCCGTCGACCGGGTGGCGTACGATGCGTTCATCGAGGCCAAGAAGGCCACCTCCCGTGACAAGGACGTTGAGGACCAGCGCATCACGGACCCCAACCATCTTGTGTGACCTCGCTCAGATCTCCAGAAATGCGGGTCCCCCAGCACAACTGGGGGACCCGCATACCAGCATAGGCGCGCAGTCTTCTGGGCTAGGCTGACCAGACAATCGACACGACCTAAGGATCTCTATCACCGTCATCAAAGGGATAGACAACCAGTTCAGAGAGCATCCGGTCGGACACGACCACGCCCTCCGCAGTCAGATCGATGCCACCAAGAACAGGCGCGCTGTCTAGGTCGCGCAGGGCCTGCTGAGGTTCACCCATCGTGCTATAGACCAAGATCCGCTGGTACACTGGATCGGTGGCAAGCACGGCGTCCGCCGTCACCGCCAGATGTGGACGATCATCAAGGCGCAAATTGGCCCAGACGGGCATCTCCCACGCCTGTAACGGGAGACCATTAGGATCGAAGACCTGAATGCGGCGATGCCAGGTGTCGGCAACATAGACGAGGCCATCCGCGCCGACCGCCAGCCCAACGGGCTCGTCCAGTTGACCCAGACCATCGCCGCTACTGCCGAAGACGCGGAGGAACTGACCCTCGCTGTCGAAGGCCTGTATGCGGTCGTTCCCTGTGTCGGCGACATAGATCACGCTGGTCCCAGTTGTTTCACCTCCACCCCCTCCCGTGGCATCCAGGACAGCACCTTGCGAATCTATAGCCACGCCCCGCGGGCCAAAGAAGGCACCCCATCCGCTCGCGTCATTGCCATCCACCTCGGCCAGTCGACCCCAACTGAGCAGGAACTCCCCCTCAGCCGTGAACTTCTGGACGCGATGATTCCAGGTATCGGCAACGTAAACGTCGCCCAGCGCGTCCACCGCTACGTCGCAGGGCTCATTGAACTGACCCGGTGCTGTGCCATAGCTGCCCCAAGTGTGGAGGATCTCGCCGCTCGGCGATAGATGCCACACCTGATGCATC
>JAFGNI010000497.1 GCA_016927095.1 Anaerolineae bacterium
ACCGATGCCGGTCACATCTACGCCGTCCTTGAAGGCGCGGTCCATTGGGTCGAGGACAATTACTTCCAAGTCCAGGTTATCGATTGGGAGACAGAACTCCGCTAGACGGACGCACCCTATGAACGTTGTCGACGAAGTCAAGGAACGCCTGGACATCACGGATTTCGTCAGCCGACACGTACAGCTCCAGAAATCAGGGCGCTACTTCAAGGGCCTGTGCCCATTTCACACCGAGAAGACACCCTCGTTCTTCGTCTTTCCAGACAACCAGCGGTGGCATTGCTTCGGTTGTGGGGCCGGTGGCGACATCTTCAACTTCGTGATGCAGCTTGAGGGAGTCGACTTCCGCACCGCTCTGGAGGAACTGGCACGTCAGGCCGGCGTACCACTCCGGGAGCGCTCCCCGCAGGAGGTTCAGGCTGAGGACGAAGCCGACCGACTGCGCTCTCTGCTTGCTGAGGCCGTCGCCTACTACCACGCGCTGCTGATGTCAGCGCCCCAGGCGGGGCCGGCACGTGCGTATCTCCGTGATCGTGGCTTCAAGCGGGAGACCGTCGAGACCTTTCAACTCGGCTATAGCCTCGATGCCTGGGACGCGGCGCGCACCCACCTGTTGGGCAAGGGCTACACTGTGGAGGAGCAGATTGCTGCGGGCATGCTGGTGGAGCGGGACGAGGGCGGTACCTACGACCGCTTCCGCGACCGGCTGATGATCCCCATCTTCGACCGGCGAGGGCGTCCCATCGCCTTCGGCGGGCGGGTCCTGCAACCGGATCAGCAGCCCAAGTACATGAACTCACCCCAGACACCGCTGTTCGACAAGGGCTCCGTGCTCTTTGGCTACCATCTGGCGAGTCGCGCGATTCGAGCTGCTGGGGCCGCAGTTATTGTCGAAGGCTACATGGACGTGATGATTCCCCACCAGGCCGGGTACCGGAACGTCGTGGCGCCGATGGGTACGGCACTGAGCGAGACGCACCTGAAACAGCTCCAGAGGCTCACCGAGCGTTACATCCTCGCCCTCGACCCCGATACCGCCGGCATCCACGGGACGCTGCAGGGATTGGATACGGCCCGCAAGACGCTCGATCGTGACTGGGACGCGGTCTTCGATGCCCGCGGTCTCATCGGATATGAGGGAAGGTTGAAAGCCGACATCCGCGTGCTCACACTTCCTGATGGTCTGGATCCCGATGAGCTCATACTGCAGGATCCCCAGCGCTGGGAGCGCTTGGTCGACGCGTCGCAGCCAGTGGTCAGGTTCTACTTCCAACAGATGCTGTCTCAGGGCAATCCTGACGAGCCCAAGCGGAAGTCCCAGATCGTCGATGAGATGCTGCCGCTCCTGAAAGACATATCCGATAACATCGAGCGCGAGGCCTACACGCAGGAGATCGCTGTGGAGCTTGGCATCGACCCGCGTACCCTCCTGGACCGTCTGCGCGCCATTGACAGAGCCGAGGCCATCCGCACCCAAGCCGCGGTCCGCAGCCAAACCACGCCGGCTCAGACGCGCGCGCCGTCGACCTTGGAAACCCATGTACTGACCGTGCTGTTGCACCACCCCGAGATCCGCCCCGGAGCAGATGTCTTGTTGTCAGAGATGGGGCTCGAACCTATGCGCGATCAGGATTTCGCCTCGCAGTACCGGCTGATCTGGACATCGTGGTGTATGATGCAGGAACACCCGGAGCTCGAACTTGAGGATTTTCTGCCTTCGGATATGCTAGAACTCGTCGGTAGCTGGATGCGGCAGGGGCTTCCCGACATGTCGCAGTCCCAGTGGGAGCGCGACGTGATGCGCACCATCGTGCGGATTCGTGAGCGGGAACGCCGGGAAGAGTTGAGGCAGAGTCAGGCAGCGTTGAGATCCGCGCAGATAGAGAACGATAGCGAAGCGATCTCCAGTATCAACAAGAGAATTGTGGCTATCTCCGATGCGTTGCGAAGACTACAGTGGGCGTTGGCCCAGCGTCCGTCTCACGTCTAGTCGAGGGGCCGGGTTCTAAGGAGGGGTATGGCACGATCACAGCGCAACGACCAGCGATCGCGCACCATAGACAAGGAGATCTGGGACGACGACACACTAGCAGAGGATGAGCTGGAGGACGAGCTGGACGACGACGAAGTAAACGATCTCGACGAGGACGAAGAGAGTGAGGAGTTGCTGCCCGAGCTGGAGATCGAGGAGGAGCCCTCGTCGGACGAGTTGAACGAGATCGAGAAGCAGCTAGCGAGGCCGGCTGCACTGCAGGACCTCGTCGATGACCCGGTCCGTATGTATCTGCGCGAGATCGGTCGGGTGGACCTGCTGGAGCCCCATCAGGAGGTCTGGATCTGTTTGATCCGCGACGCCTCAGAGAACCTGGCAGATGCCTGTCAAGAGGTGGCGGTGGCAACCGACCCCGACGTGGTGCAGGAGCAGCAGATGGCCTTCTACACCCGAGCTCGCAAGGCGGCAGGCAACGCCAGCCGTCTCGCGCGCCAAGCTAAGATCGCGATTCCCAGCGACTCCAACTGCCTAGACGAGATCCTACGCCAGCAGCAGGTTCTGGTCTCCCCAGGACCGTCCCCGCTCTACCAACTGATGGGACCGAATCAATGGGGTGATGATCCGGAGTGGCGTCCGATCATCTCAGCGCTCATTGAGGTCGCCATCAACCTCTACCTCCTGCGCCCGGAAATTGTGGCCTACATCCGCGACAAGACCCTGGAAGGCCCCCGCTGGCCCACAGTCACTCAGATTCAGGAGTTGCTCTCCAGCTATGAGGACGCCTTCGACTGGTGGAAACATGTCGAGGTGATGGCTGCGGAAGCGCAACAGATGCTCGTCCGGGCCAATCTGCGCCTTGTCGTCAACATCGCCAAACGCTACATCGGCCGCGGCGTGAATTTCCTGGATCTGATCCAGGAGGGCAACATCGGCCTGCTGAGGGCGGTCGAGAAGTTTGACTACATGCGTGGCTATAAGTTCTCGACCTATGCCACCTGGTGGATTCGGCAAGCCATCAGCCGGTGTATCGCTGATCAAGCCCGCACGATCCGGATCCCGGTCCATATGGTCGAGACCATCAACCGGCTGATGCGCATCCAGCGACGGATGATGCAGGAGCTGGGGCGCGACCCCACGCTGGATGAGCTGGCCCTGGAAATGGACGTGATGGACCCCAGGGATATCCAGATCATCCGTGACATCCGGGAACGGGGCGAAGACCTCTCGCCGGCGCTGGAGCGGAAGTTGCGTCGCGCGATGAGCAAGGTGCGGCGGATCATCAGCATCTCTCAGGAGCCGATGTCGCTGGAAAGTCCTGTAGGCAACGAGGACAACAGCGAGCTATCGGACTTCATCGAGGATGAGAACCTACCCGGCCCGATGGACGCAACCTCGATGCACATGCTTCGCGAGCAACTGCAGACCATCCTGGGTGAGCTGGGGAGCCGGGAGCGTGAGGTGTTGGAGATGCGATTCGGCCTGAAAGATGGCCGCCCTCACACGTTGGAGGAAGTGGGGCAGGCCTTCAATGTCACACGCGAGCGCATCCGCCAGATTGAGTCCAAGGCACTGCGAAAGCTCCGGCATCCAGGCCGTAGCCGCAAGCTGCGCGACTTCCTGACCTAGAGGAGATCCGGCACGCCGAGTCCCCCTAAGCACACACGATGAGAAGGGAAAGCATGTTCATCAAGGTTGATATTCAGACCCGAAGCAAGGTTGACCTCCTCGACATCACCGAACAAGTCAAGCAGGCTATTGCCGAGAGTGGTGTCACGGAGGGCATCTGCTTCCTCTACTGCCCCCACACCACAGCCGCCCTGGTCCTGAACGAGAACTGGGATCCAACCGTGGAGAAGGATGTTGCTATGGTGCTCAACCGTATGGTTCCCGACGACCTGCCCTACCGCCACGGTGAGGGCAACAGCCCGGCACATATCAAGGCGGTACTGGTTGGTACAGACCACTTCATCTTCATCCAGAACGGCGACCTCCAGATGGGACAATGGCAAGGCATCTTCCTTGCGGAGTTTGATGGGCCCCGACATCGCACGCTATGGGTCAAAGTCGTAGGCGATGCCGACACCTGCTGATGCCGCACGTCACGTAGCCGCTATCCCCGCAACGCCAGTAGGCCCGATCCCTTGGGAGCGGATCGAGGCACTTCTCCACCAGGTGATCAAGCCGGGCCGCTATGTAGGTGGAGAGTACAACGCCACCGAGATGCCCTGGTCCGCAGCCGACCTGCACGTCTGCCTCGCCTTCCCAGACCTCTACGATCTGGGAATGTCCAACTTCGCCTTGATGATCCTCTACGACATCCTCAATCGCCAGCCTGGCACGCTGGCGCATCGCGCCTATCTGCCGGCGCCGGACATGATCGCGGCGATGCGCCAAGCCGGGCTGCCGCTTTACGCGCTCGAGAGCTATGAGCCGGTGCAGCGATTTGACATCCTGGCTATCAGCACCGCGTACGAGCAGCTCTACACGAACAGCCTGGAGCTGCTAGACCTCGCGGGCCTCCCCATTTGCGGCGAGGACCGGACCACCGACCATCCGCTGGTGATCGGCGGCGGTCACGGTACCTTCAACCCTGAGCCCGTTGCCCCTTTCTTCGACGCCTTTGTGATCGGCGAAGCTGAAGAGGTGATCCTCGAGATAACCGGGGCTTTCCGCGAGACACGAACGTTGCCGCGCGAAGCGCAACTGCGCGCATTGGCACAGATACCCGGCGTCTACGTGCCCCGTTTCTACAAGACCCACTACCGGGAAGACGGTGCGATCGACCGGGTCGTCGCCACGACGCCCGATGTCCCCGGCACGGTGATGAAACGTCTGATGCCGTCGCTGCCGGCAACACCGGTCCGCCAGTTAGTGCCAAACATCGACACGGTCCACAACCGGGCCGTGATTGAGATCCACCGTGGATGCACGCGCGGATGTCGCTTCTGCCAGGCAGGTGCTATCACCAGGCCGGTGCGCGAGCGTCCTGTGGATGAGATCCTCGCCAGCACGGCGGCGATCATCAACCAGACCGGTTTTGAAGAGATCGCCCTGCTTTCGCTCTCATCTGCAGATTACAGTGAGATTGACACCCTCATCCCTAAGCTGATGGATCAGTTTGAGGGCGAGCACGTCTCGCTCTCCCTGCCCAGCCTGCGCATCGATGCTTTCTCTGTGGAACTCGCCGACAGCCTGAGCCGGGGGCGGCACTCCGGTTTCACCTTTGCCCCTGAGGCGGGAAGTGACGCGCTCAGACACCGTATCAACAAGGACATCTCGACAGAGGCTTTGCTTTCTGTGGCTGAGGACGTCTTCAGACGCGGGTGGCGGACGATCAAGCTCTACTTCATGATGGGCCTGCCCACCGAGACCGACGAGGACATCGAGGCCATCATCGACCTGGCTCATCAGGTCAAGCGCATCGGCTACCAGATCGGTGGGCGCAAGACCGAGATCCACGTCAGCGTGAGCACCTTCGTGCCCAAACCCCACACCGTCTTCCAGTGGGAGCCGCTCGTGGACGCAGCGACGGCAGAGCGACGACAAGCAATGCTGATCGAGCGGCTGCGCGGTCGAGGCCTGCAGCTATCGTGGAACCGCTATGCGGGAACGGCATTGGAAGCGCTCCTGGCGCGCGGCGACCGGCGCCTCAGTGCCCTGGTTGAACGGGCGTGGCGGCTCGGCGCACGATTCGATGCCTGGGACGATTGGCGCGACCAGGCCGCTTGGGAGCAGGCCTTCGACGAGCTGCCGTCCCAGGAGCTTCAGAAGACCTTCGGCACACGCGACAGGATGCTGCACTTCTACCTCTACCGGCGGCGTCGTGAGGACGAATGCTTGCCCTGGGATCACCTGGAGAGCGGGGTTGAGAAACGCTTCTTCCTGCAGGACTACAAGCGTAGCCAGGAGGGCCAGCTGCTGGTGGACTGCCGCGAACAGTGTCACGCTTGCGGCATCATCCAGAGCTTCGGCGACCTACAGACGGAGGCTTGGCAATGCCCGGTGCTCCGATGAGCCTCAGCCGGCAGGAGGCCAGTTCCCGTCACCAGATCACCTTCGCCACTGCGCGGACCCTGGCCTACGTCTCCGTGCTTGAACTGGGCACAATCTGGGAGCGCACCATGCGCCGCGCGCATATCCCGCTCAAGTACAGCCAGGGCTACAACCCGCGTCCGCGCATGCACTTCGCGGCTCCGCTCCCTGTCGGCTGCGGCAGTGAGGCGGATCTGCTCGATGTCTCGCTTGAGGAGCCTTTGACGTCAGAGGCAGTCCGCGATATGCTGGTAGGTGTGACGCCGCCGGATCTCTCAGTGGTCGACGTGGTGGCGGTTGACGAGCAAGCACCTTCACTCTCGGACCGGCTGCAGGAGGCGCAGTACCGGGTCTGGCTGCAGGGGCTCGAAGCCGGCACGCTGGAGACGGCGGTCGCCACCCTTCTCGAAGCGACCAGCCTACCGTTGCCCAAGCGAGGCCGGCGCCACCGGGGCAAGACCTACGACCTGCGGTCCCTGATACTGGCCCTGGCGCTCGACCCCGAGACACCGGCGCCCTGGGTGGGACTGCACATGCGACTGAACGCCCGGCCTGGGGCAACCGGCAGGCCCGATGAGGTGCTCAAGGCGCTCGGGTTCGCGGACAACCCGCGGCGTTGCATACGGACGGCGTTGATCCTCGAACCCCTCGCGGAGCCGAACGCCGAGGCTTGAGACGGCGATCATAATCGATGTAGCAGCACTGGCGGTGGGAAACGTAAGCGAAGTCGATGCCAAGTCAGATAGGGAGGCCCAATGAGCGAGGAACCGGAAATGGTCAATGAAGTACCCGTGGAAGTCGCAGCGCCCGTCGGTGGCACCACACCTCGAGACGCCGGCGATGCGCCGTCCGAAGGTACAGACCGTCCACGTGGTAAGGTCACGTTTAGGGGCAACACGTACGATCTATCCGCCCTCGGCGCATTTGCCGGCGGCATCCTCGTCCTTGTCTCGTGTCTAACCTGTGGACAAGCGTTCTATTGTCTGCCGGTCATCCCCCTCATCTTGGGTCTGATCGGGCTCGTGATGGCAAAAGACGCCGTCGACGAGGAGCGGACACGTCTCTGGTCGTGGCTGGGCATCGGCGGCAGCGGGCTCGCGCTCCTGTTCCTCATCTTCGCAGTTTTCTCCTACTTCGCCTTCATCGCCCTGATCGTCCTACTCAGTCAGACCTGATCTCCGGCGGCGACACGAGCACCAGGTTGGAGCGGGCTCTGGCATAGCTCACCATAGGCCTGCGCCAACCACGGATGCACGACCGGCAAGTCGGCGCGATGCTGCCAGAGATAGGAGAGGTAGACACAGGCGCCCGCGACGAGCGAGCGATGCAATGCCGCCTCCAGCGCCGCCAGGTAAGGCGGCGTGCCCGGTTGATCCCACGCGATCTTGTCGGCGACGAAGACAACCATATCCAGCGGGGTGGCACCGGCGCGCAGGGTGGTGTGACAGCCTATAGCGCCGATGACAGACGGATCCGATATCCCGAAATAGTGCTGCGCCATCCACGCCGAGAGCTTCTGATGCAGGATCATCGGCAAGGCGGCCTCCTCAGGCAGGACCTCAAGCCCCCACGCTTCGGCCACAGCAACACGCCCGGTCACAGGAACCACCGCGCTCACGTCATGCAGCCACCCGGCAGCCTGAGCCGCATCTGCCCGAACGCCAAATCGTGTGGCCAGAGCCACCGCGGCTTCCGCCACGGCACGGCAGTGCGCAGCCGTGGCAGCGCAGCCACGCGCAACCAGAAACCGGGTGACATCCGCCGGTATGTCTCCCGACAGCTCAGGCATAGAGTGGTGCACCAACACTCCTTCTCGGCAACCCACGTCATAGCACCCAGGCAATAGATGCATCCAGTATGCGAGGTGACGAGGGATGCACAAGCCGCGGCCCTCCCCCCCAGTCTCATACCATACAATCCCGGTCATCCGATGGTCTCGCCAGCGCGCCCGACTGCACCCTG
>JAFGNI010000498.1 GCA_016927095.1 Anaerolineae bacterium
GCCTGACCCGAGGGGACGTCCGCTGGGAGCAACGCTTCCCCAACGCCGTGATGGGGGGCGTAACCCGTGTCTCCGAGACGCGGGTGCTGCTTAGCCTGCCGAGCCTGGGCCATTCGCCCGGGGAGAGCGCACTTGTGGCAGTGGATGCTACCGGCAGGATCCTTTGGCGCACGACGTGTGACGTGGACCAGATCTCGGCACCGTCAGGGTGTGGCGAAACGGCGGCAGTTACCGGTAATGCACGTGCGGTCGTGCTGGTCGACGCGGCGACAGGTGAGCAGCGCGTCAGAGCCAAGATGCCCGTCGACGTAGCGCTCGCAGCGCCGGCGTGCGATGGGACGATGGTCTATGTGCCCTGCCGCGCGCCAGCGTTGCTTGCGCTCAGCACCACGGGGGACCTGCTCTGGCGCTTTGACGTCGAGGGGATGCTTTCTGGGGTTCAGATCAACCAGACGCCCACGGTGGTCGGGCCCAACGTAATCGCTGTCCTGAGCTCCGGTGCCGTCCTGGCGCTGGCTCGAGAGTCGGGTGAGTTGGTCTGGGAGACCCACGTGGGCCCCCGCGGGAAGCAGCTGACTGCCCCGGTGACCGATGGACGGCGGTTGTACGTCGGAGCCCGAGACGGTGTCTATGCCCTTAGCCTGAGAGACGGCGAGCAGCAGTGGGTGTTCCGTACGGGTTCGTACGTCTCGGCGCCGCCGGTAATGTCCGACGATGTGCTCTGCATCGCCGGAAATGACCGGCATCTCTATGGCGTTGACCCTCGGAACGGCGGGCTTCTCTGGCAGATCACGATGTCTCAGGAGACGAAACTGTCGCCTGCTCTGGCCGAGGGAGATACCGAGGGGCCCTATGTCGTGGTGGTGGATTGCACGGGCGGTGTTAGCGGCTTGACTTACCCCGTGGCTGCCGCAGATCACGAGGCAGCCGGACGCTGGAGAAAGGCGGCGCTGGTGTGGGAGGCGCAGGGCGATCCCCGTCACGCGGCTCAGGCGTGGCTCCACTTCGCAGCGGCGCTGGGCGAGGATCCCAAGACGGTAGATACGCGTGCGCAGTCCTATGTCGCCGCTGCGCAGCACTTTGCCTCGATCGGCGCAGTAGGGAGTGCGGTCGAGGCTCGTCGCCGCTATGCGCAGGTGCTCGGATTACCCTATATCGTGCTCGATGTGCAGCACGATGGGCTGCTGCTCGATGCCTGGTCACGTCTCCGCCTGGTCATTCAGAATGGGGGGTTTGGGCGTGCACGGGACGTCGTGATCCGCGTCGCCGGCGAGCAATTCGAGGGGCAGATCGCTGAGACGCAGATGGTGGCGGCGCTGCCACCCGAGCAGAGCGTGGAACAGGAGCTCGACGTCAAGCCGCTGGAACACGGTGACAGTGTGCCGCTGCGGGTGCAGATCTCCTACCTCGACCAGAACGGCGAGCCGCACCGGCGTGAGGAAACGATCTATCTGGCGGTGGCCAAGAAAGCCGCCAAGCGCGTACCGGGTTCGTTGCGCGTCCCAGGGGATGCGGCGGCGGCGGCCTGGACCGGCGATCCGCTGCCCACGGTCGATCTGGAAGTCCGCGTTAGTCGCGGCTCGCGGGACTACGCCGTCGAGCTGACGCTCAACGGCGGCCAGGTGTTCTCGGGTGGTCACTTGTCGAAGTCAATACTCGAGTGGTCGACAAGCGGCGATGCCACACAAGATGGTGTACAGCTCTTTGAAAGCCTCTTCCACGACGGCGCTGTGCGTAAAGGTTGGCATGTGGCCCGGGGACTCGCGCAACAACAGGGCGCCTTGCGGCGGATCCGGCTGCGCATTGATCCCGATGTGGCCGAACTGCATCGACTCCCCTGGGAGCTGCTACATGATGACGAGGTCATGCTCTCAGCTTGTGAGTCGACGCCCTTCTCGCGCTATCTGCCCGTCGAGAGACCGTGGGGAGGTGCGGTGGCCGAGCGCCCGATCCGGGTTCTTGCCGCCATCGCTAACCCCGACGACCTGGCGGAGCGGTACGATGTGCCGCCGCTCAACGTCAAGATGGAGAGATTTCTTCTGGCGAATGCCTTCGCCGGAATCGACCCGCACCAGATACGGCTGGAGTTCCTGCCGCCGCCGGTGACGCTTGAACGACTGAGCCGTGCTATGCTCGAGGGATATCACTGGCTTCATCTCGTCGGGCACGGGCGCTACAACGCGCGACAGGAGCGGATGGACCTGCTGCTGGAGGACGCCCACGGAAGCACGCGCGCCATAGCCAGCCACCTTCTCTGTCGTATGCTGGCGCACCAGGGGGCCCAACCTCAGTTGGTCTTCCTCTCGGTCTGCCAGAGCGCAGTCGGTCCCGATGGCCACGTCCTGAACGGATTGGCCGCCAAGCTGGTCGAGGTTGGCGTACCGGCGGTGGTGGCAATGCGGGACCGCGTCCAGATGCGCGCTGCCCAGCAGCTCGCACGCACTTTCTACGAGGGCCTGGCCCGCCACGGGATGGCGGATCGCGCCCTGAACCAGGCGCGTGACGCCTTGTTGGCTGCGGATCTTCCCGGTGTGCAGAGCCCGGTTCTGTACATGCGGCTCTCCTCGGGCCGGCTCTGGGATGTGACGTAACCTGCCACTCGGCCTCACGGTCGGCCTTCCCCTATGCTGCTTGCCTCGGGTGCCCATGAACGGGCGCCTTGCTATTGGCCTACGCTATGATAGAATGGCGAACGGTCGCGCCTGGAGCTGTTCTTTTAGAGGTCCCGCGTCTACCCCACGTGGCCTGTATCAAGCCGAATGCCTGGTCTGTGGCCGGGTGGCGCTGGGCCCCGTTGGCGTCGGTAGTGCGGCCTTCCGCCGCTGCCGGCGCGAAGATTTCCAACCGGAGGAGTGAATGAGCGACGAATATCAGCCCAACGAAGTCGTGGAATCCCAACCTGAGCCTGAGGCGATGCCTGCAGGTCCGGCCCCGGATGTGCAGTCCACGGCCAGTGGGGATGGCGCTGACGTAGCGACGGCGCAGCTCGGGGACGTGTCGGTACCGGAGCCTGTAGCCGCGTACGCCGCGCAGGCAGAGGACACCGTGACCCGTGATCGTGCCGCTGAGGCGCCGCGAGAGGTGAAGTTCGATGTGCCGGGGTCCACGGCGGTCGCGGCGACTGAGGTCACCGTCCCGCAGGCAGCACCAACGCTGATGAGCATCGCGGAGATTGAGAGACCGCATCGGGCCCGACGGCAGATAGGTTCGGCGCTGGCGGGTGTCGGAGCGCAGCTAAAGGGGCGCGGCTGGTTGGCTGCGGTTGTCCTGGTTGCATTGCTGATCGTCTTCCTGTTCCTGCCGCCGATCTCTCTCGCCCAGCGGTTGACCAGCGGCGGGAGCTATACGCGCCTCGACGCCGACACTATGACCGTGGTACACCCGGATGGGCTCACGGTCACGCGTGAGCCGGGGGCGACGGGAAGTCTTCGTGTAAAGCTGGATTCGATCCCGCGGGCTGACTTTGTGGCTGGAGCGGTGCCTGAGGCGCTGAGCGGCGCCGTGGCAGCGATTCCTAGCTACCTTGTGCCCAAGAGCCCCTACTACATCATCGACTTGAAAGCCAAGGATCCGGCACCCGGCGCGTTGACCGTCGTGATTCCCAATGAGGCTGAGCCTTGGGAGACTCTGGATCTTTACGCGTGGGATGGTCAGGCATGGAAGTGGTTACCCACCCGGCTCGACCGCACCGCTGAGGTGTTGGTGTCCACCGTCAAGGCGCTCCCCGCTTCGGTGGTCGTGATGCAGAGCAGCGCCAGCGCGAGAATCGTGGCCGAGGTAGAACAAGGTCCCCTGGAAGACGTTGATCCTGCCATTGGGGAGGTCAATGTACCCGGAGTCCTCATCGGTACGATGGGGGGGATCTCGGGCTACGTAGAAGACCTCCCGGCGCCAACGGCTGCCGGAGCAGCGATTCTTGTTCCAACGGTCCGCAACTGGCTTCCGGAGCGTGAGGCGAACTGGGCGTTGGTCAGCGACATGCTGAACGTCCCTGCGGATCGGACGGCGCACGTCGCCAACCTTGTAGCTCTCGCGCAGGATGGACAGTTTCCCGGAATGGTTATCGATTACCGAGGCGCTCAATTCCAAGATCGTGACGCCTTCACTGCCTTTGTCCAGGAGCTGGGCGCCGCCTACAGTCAGGCCGGCCTCGGGTCCGCCGTGGTCGTCGACACTCCGGTGCGCGCGACCGACGGGACCTGGGACACGGGCGGCTATGACTGGGAGGCGCTTGGAGCTGCTGTGGACCAACTCCGTGTTGTGATGCCGCTGGAGCCTTCGGCCTATGTCCCCGGCGGCGATGCGGAGCAGCTTATCGTGTGGGCAGTGACGCAGCTCGATCGCCACAAGTTGCTGCCGGTGTATACCACCCTTAGCACGGATGGTGAGAAGGTCGTGCTCATGAGCTCGATCCTGGGCGCGGTTGGCCCGATCCAGGTAACGCAGCCGGTCACAGACAGCGTCGTGCCGGGCACGGTCATCCACCTGTCGCTCGGCACGCCGATCACCGTAGAGCCGGACGCTGCGACGCGGGGCACCCGTGTCGCGGTCGGTGACCAGAGCTACTGGCTGGGCACACCAGAGTGGCTTGAGGCGCGGATGGACCTGTCCGCCCGCTATCAGCTGGGCGGCATTGTCCTGCGCGATCTACTCAATCCCGGAAACGTGACCACGTTAGTGCCCGCACTAGCTGCATATCAGGCCTCGGGCGACGTTGGTTCCTACGCGTTGCCGGACGTGATTTGGCAGATTAGCGACCCAACGGGGAAGAACGTGGAGGTCACCACGCAGATCAGCCAACCGGACCTGACATGGACTGCGCCCGAGATGACCGGTACCTATCGCATTGCGGCGACGTTGGGCACGCTCAGCAAGGGCGCTATGGATATCGTGGTTGAGGCACCCGCACCGGTGGTCACCGAGACGGTGGCTGCGGGCGACGCAGAGACGGAGTCCGGCGAATCGGCTGAGCCTGCTGAGGAGGCGGACGCCGCGCTCGCCGCGAGGTTTGTCACGGACGTCAGCATTCCGGATAACACGCGTTTCGAGCAGGGCGAGGTGTTCACCAAGACCTGGCGGATGCGTAACTCCGGTACCGCTGATTGGCCCGATGATACGGTGTTGGTCTTCTCCGCCGGCGCCGAGTTGGGAAAGGTCAAGGAGATTGAGGTCGGGACCGTCAAGAGCGGCGCCGATATCGACCTGAGCGTTGAGATGGTCGCGCCCGGTGAGGACGGGAGCTACCGGAGCACGTGGGAGCTGCGCACCGACGGTAAGGCGATCAAGGGTGGGGCAGCTTATGTCCTGATCCAGGTAGGCGAACCCGTTGAGACGCCCCCGCCAACCACAGCGGCGCCGGTGACCGCGCCTCGCCCGGTAGCCAGTGGTGCCTTCGAGCTAGGTGGCCATATCCGTGATCTGGGGATCATCTACGCCAA